>DATHKK010000300.1:0-7007 GCA_035489355.1 Candidatus Limnocylindria bacterium | reverse complement strand
GTGACCAACGAATTGCTCAAACGTGAGACGCTCGATGGTGCGGCTTTCAACGAACTGATTGGCCGCAAAGGTGAAAAGGACATTCCTTCGCCCGTGCCAGAACGGGAACTGGCGCCGCCCGTGTAGCTCTACCTTCGCCCGTCGTACCAAATGTGACACGCCTCGCGGTCCCTCACGGCGGCGCCTTGCGTGAGGAACATTTTGAAGAGCAGGCGCAGGTAATCGCGGTATTTGTAGAGGCGCATCTTGCGCGCGGAAGTCACGAGCGGGTGCCGGTGCAGAATCGTCAGCGGCCTTCCCCTGCTCTTCCCGAGAGCGCTCAGCCGTTTGCTCAAATCGAGTTCTTCGGAAACGAAAAATTCTGAGCTGAAGCCGCCGATTTCGCGGAACGCTTTCGTTTCGCAAAAGATGAAAGAACCCGCGCACCATTTGCGGATGCGGCTGGTCCAATTCCAAACCCAGGTGAAGAACGACATGCCAGGAAAAAACTCGTCCAGCTTCACCGTCACGCCGCCGCCGATAAATTTCCCGCTGCTCATCGCATCGGCTGTGTCGGCAAACAATTCGCGCGAAGGATACGAATCGGCATCGACGAACACGAGCCAGTCGCCGGTGGCGGCGGCCGCGCCGGCATTGCGCGCGCGCCCAATCTGATTCACCGGTTCGAACACGACGCGGGCGCCTTCGACTCGCGCCACTTCCGCCGTCCGGTCGCTCGAATTATTGTCGCAAACGACCAGTTCGGTTTCCCACCCGCGCGCGTGAAACGCTTCCGCCGCCGCTTTGATGCTGCGCAAGGATGTCCCGAGTAACTTCTCTTCGTTGAACGCGGGAACGACGATGGAAATTTTCATCTGCGAAGCAACATCACGGCTTCAGGACGATCTTTCCGCTGAGCGTTCCTTTTTTCCCGACGGTACTTTCTTCCTGCAAGCGATGCGCTTCGGCCGTTTGTGAGAGCGGGAGCACCCGGTCAATGCATGCGCGCAGTTTTCCTTCGGCCGTCAAGCGATTGATTTCGCCGGCACAGGTTCGCTGTTCGTCGGGAGGCGCGTTGAATATTGCGAAGCCGTGGAGCGCGCAGTCCTTTACGTAGAACGGACCGACCGGGAAAACAGGTTTCGCTTCACGGCCCGCCATCACGATCATTCGCCCGCGCATCGCGAGCAACGGGACGGTGCGCTCGAAGCTCGGCTCACGCAGCGATTCCCACCAGACATTCACGCCACTGGGCGCAAACTCACGGACCGCGGCATCTACGTCCTGCGTTTTGTAATTCAGCGCGAGATCCGCGCCGAGGCCGCGGCACTCAGAAACTTTTGCATCGGTGCCGGCCGTCGTGATGACTCGCGCGCCCAGAGCCTTCGCCACCTGCACCACCGCCGAGCCAACGCCGCCGGTGCCGCCGTTGACGAAAAGAATCTCGCCAGGTTGAAGCTGCACACGCCGCAAACCCAGACATGCGGTGATACCCACGAGCGCGAGGGCGGCGGCGTCCTCGTCCCGAACATTCGCGGGAATGGGATGGAGCCACTGCTCGTCCACCGCGGCGAACTCCGCGAAGGTCCCCTGCCGGCCGAACAATCCCTGGTTGCTGCTCCACACCCGTTCGCTGCGCTTGAATTGTTTCACGCCTGCGCCCACTTCCTCGATCACTCCCGCGAGATCGCAGCCTACGACAAAGGGCAGCGGCAGGTTCATCTTCACCAATCCGCCGCGCACGTAAGTATCGATGGGATTCACGGCCACCGCACCGACGCGCACGAGCACCTGATTCGGCGCCGGCACTGGTTTTGGAAAATCGCCGAAGATGATCGACTCAGGCGGACCGGGCTGTTGAATGAATGCCGCTTTCATGGACGCAGTTGAACAGCAGACGACGGCGCGCGCACGTCGAAAAGTGTCTTCAGCTTGCGAGGGCCTTCAACATCTCGAACGAGTAAAGTCCGGTCGAGTGTCCGTCCGCCCATTGCGGCTGGATGGCATACCCGCCTACGTGCGCGACCCCTTTCAATTGAAACGATTCGGCGCGGAGCGGCTTCTCGGGACCAATGTAAAGATTGCCCATCACGTCGGTTTCGCCTTTGCAGCCCGCGCACGGGCAAGCGCGGCGCAGCCGTTCCAGCGAGACGAAGCTCTCACTCTGATCGTCCCACTTGATGGCGAGTTCATTTCCAATCTGTTGCAGATCAATTGGCCGCATGAATGACAGCGTAGGTCCCTCGGACTCATCTCGTCCACGCGGGAAACCGTTGATTCGAATTTTGAAGTCAGGACTGCAACGGATGGGATCGAAACGTTTGCGAGAAGAGGAGCGAGCCAACAAAAAACGCCCGCCATCAAAGGCGGGCGCGTGCTTCACGAGCCACTCGCGTTCACGGCGGAACGGTCACGGACTTGCGTCGAAAGGAGCACCGCGCCTCCCACGGCGGCAATGAAACCCGCTGGCTCGCCAGGCGCGTACCATCCAAAACGCTCGCCCACAAACCGGGCGACAAACGCGCCCGCGATACCCAGCAATGTCGTGATGATAAACCCGCCGGGATCGCGCCCGGGCATGAGAAACTTGGCCACCACACCGACAACAAGACCGATCAGAATTGTGACGATGATTTCCATAATTTTCCTTTCAGCCCCAGTGCGCGGCTTTCATGCCAGTCCCCAGGGCGATGGCCGCCGCACAGGTTCGCCCTCGATCAAGAAGTCCATTGCGCACTCTGCAAGGTCCATCGCGAAATTCTCCCCGATGGCGTCAGACCTCGCCTTGGAAAGCCGGCCGAACTTCCACCGTCCCCACGAGGACTCCGCCGGATTCCACCACCAGATTGCGCGCTTGTACGTTACCAAACAGGCGTCCCGTCGAGCGCAAGGTCACCGTCCGCTTCGCGTGAACGTCACTGACCAACTCGCCCGCGATATCGACGCAGCTCACGCCTAACGGTTCTCTCGCATGGAAAACATTCCCGGCCGGAATCACGATCAACGGCGCGCGGAAGGCGCCTTTGATTTCCGCCGTGGAATAAATCGTGAGCAACTCCTCCGCGGCGAGCTTGCCGATGACGTGGCCTTTGACCACGATCTCGCGCGCCACCACGTTGGTGTTAAAGAGATACCCTTTCCCTTCCACCACGAAGCGGCCTTTGGTCTTAAAATTTTTCGAGACCGCACTGTTGATGGTGTAATCCTGAAGATCGATGTAACTGCTGCACCGTTTGCACATCGCGGACTTCGCCGCCTCCACGACATCGGTTTCCGTGCCGCAATCGAAGCACGCGACGCGTTTCTGCTCAGGGGCCTTGGCTTCGGCTTTGCGCGTGGGATGAAGCAGTTGCTGAACGTGCAGGTACGTTCCGCATTGCCGGCAGTTCGATGAAATGGCGGCGCGCGGCTCCGATTGCTCGTGCCCACACTGCGGGCAAACGACCAGCGTCTTGTCCTGTGGCTTGGCGGGCATTCCGAACTTCGCCCGGCGGCGGATCGAGATTAACGCCCGCCCGCTTTAGTGAGATCCGGGATGCGATTCGGCTCGGGCGGACGCTCTCCCGCGCGCGGTGCCGGCGCCGGTGTCGGGGTGGCCTTGTTCGGATTCACTTCCGTCTTGCCGACGAACGTGACGCCTTCCTCGATCACCAGCTTCGTCGCCTTGATGTCGCCGAACAGTTCCGCCTTGGCTTTGATCTCGATCTTTTCCTTCGCCGTGATGTTGCCGTTCACTTTTCCGCGCACGACGACCGAGGCAACGTTGATGTTGCCATTGATCACCGTACTGTCGCCAAGCTGGAGCGTGCCATCGCTGACAATCTCGCCTTCGAGTTTGCCCTCGAAAGTCAGCTCCCCGGAAAATTTCAGAGTGCCGTTAATTTCAACATCAGAGGTCAACACGTTTTTGTTTCCTGTTCCGTTCATGATCGAATCACTTTTGTTTAGTTCGGATTGAGCCGGGACTTTAGCAGCCGACATCGATGCGTCAAAAAATGTTCCCATGAAAAATTCGTTTCTCGCTGGGACCATCCGACAAAGTGCAACACGGCTGAAAGGCAGAAGCCGCCCCGCGGGTGTCTCATGAATCCCACAGGGCGGCTCTACCAACCCAAACAGACTCCGTGAGGAACGAAGTCCGAGTAAGTTATCGGAGCTCGCGCCCCGAGGCTTGAGTTTCGAACGCATTCATTTCGCGACGCTCAACTTCGAATCCCAGCGTTGACACTCTTCGTGGCTTCTCCGAGTCTCCGCTCGAAATGTTCGTGAAACCGGCCACTCTGAAACCGCAACCAGCGCTAAAGGCAGCGCGTGGCAATGCGATCGTTTGGCTGATGAACCCGGCCCAGCGGGTCGCTACGCGCCGGCGGATTTTGCGAACGAACTAGTCAACACACTCTCTTCGCAACCCGCCGCAAGCCGGCGGGTTTTTCTTTTCCCGTCCGTGCTCGGCAGTTCGCGAGAACTGAAATGAACACACCGACAACATCATCGCCACCGCCCCGAACGCTCGTCGTCCTGGCCTTTGCCGCCATTTACCTCGTGTGGGGCTCCACCTACCTCGCCATTCGCGTCGTCGTCGAGACTCTGCCGCCATTCCTGTCGGCCGGCGTCCGATTCCTTATTGCGGGTGGACTTCTCTTTGCGTTCCTCCGCGCGCGAGGAGTTGCGAAACCTGCACGCCTCGAATGGCGCAACGCGATTGTCACAGGCGTGCTGCTGTTGGTCGGCGGCAACGGACTCGTGGTCTGGGCCGAGCAAAGCATTTCGTCCGGATTCGCCGCGCTCGTGGTCGCCCTCGCGCCCGCGTGGTTCGCGCTGCTCGATTGGCTCCGTCCACGTGGCGTGCGGCCGCGATTGAAAACCGCCGTCGGCATTGTCGTCGGTTTTCTCGGCGTGCTCATACTGATGAATGGCCGGGGCGGCGCGCATGGCAACGGCCATTGGTGGGCTACCCTCGCCGTCATGGTGGCGGGAATCTCCTGGGCGAGCGGTTCTCTGTATTCAAAACACAACTCTCATTCCAGTTCACCGTGGATGACTGCCGCCGCGCAAATGATCTGCGGCGGCGCCGGCCTGCTGCTCGTCGGAGGCGCGCTCGGCGAACCATTTCGGACGCACTGGACTCACGTGAGTGCGCGTTCGCTTTGGGCGCTCATGTATCTAATCGTGTTCGGTTCATGGATTGGCTTTAGCGCGTACATCTGGCTCCTGAAAGCCAGCACACCGAGCCGCGTGTCCACTTACGCCTACGTCAATCCGGTCATTGCCGTCTTCCTGGGTTGGGCGCTATTGGGCGAGAGCATCAACGCCCACATGATCTGGGGCGCGCTCGTGATTCTGGCCGGCGTCATCATCATCACCGTGCCCGGCGCGATGATCGCGAACGGATGGATGCGCGTGCGCCAACAGGTGGTCCGCTAGACAACAAACGCCGGATGGGAGTGAAACCCATCCGGCGTGTCTTTTCTCCTCCGTTACAGTCCACGATTCTATTCGCGGGGCTGCAACCGTCATTTCTCCAAGCCTCCTTCGGTTCGAATGAACCGTCTCCGATCAATGACTTGGCAAACGCTACCTCGCTCTGAAATCGATGCCATCGGGAGAACGCCGGAAAAGCGGACGGGCGAATCTACGCGAGTGCAGGCGGGTGACCGGCTCGATGTGCCCAACCGGAACGCCGATGTGTTCGCGCTCCGCGCCAGTACAAAATTTGAATGCGTGCCACCAACTCGATTGGCGGCGAGCCAATGAACGCCTCGCTCGCTATTTCCGACGGCAACATTTTCATTCGCACGGACAGACAATTGTGGTGCATCAGTAGCGGAAAGTAGTAACGACCCTGCCCGGAAACGCCGTTGGGATTGCGCCCCGCCATGGTTCAGCTATAACCATCATGCCACGTGACGAAAGCGGTGTTGAGGTGGCTTCCAATCATGACGATATTGAGGCCAATCGAATGCCAAGTGATCTGACAGCGCTCGAGTTTAGGCTCGATGATGTGATTGGCGGTAAATCGCTCACGCCGGAAACGGTGGATTTGCCGACGTTGCGTGGATTTCTCGAAGAAATCGAGAAGCTGATTAAGGGCGACGTACCAGGCGCCAGTCTCGCGGATTCGCGTGTAGAAATCAAAGAAGGGTCCTTGAAAGTGGCGGCGCTTGTGGGCCATCTACTCGCCGCTGATGTGACGGCAGAGCTCACTCGGCTGGAAAACACGGGGGACCTTGATTCTATCCAACCCAAGCGAGCCGAAGTGATCGAGCAATGGATGAATCGGGCACGGCGGACACCTGCAAGAACCTACTGTATCGCGGCTCTAGGGATTCAGCCGTTGAAGATCAACAATACAAGCCAGTTTCAGCATGGAAGCGAAAATGCGTGGGTTGCAGTAGAAAAGTACCTCACCGGAAAAGTCGTGGACCTGGGCGGCAAACAAAAGCCGAATGTGCATCTGGTGCTCGCGGAATCCGGCAAGAGCGTAAGCGTAGATGCTACCGAGCAGCAGTTGGCCAACGAGAAGGAGAACCAACTCTACAAGTTCGTTACTCTGCGCGTACAGGCAGAAGAGCATTTGAAAACGAAGGAACTTCGGGACCTGCGATTAGTGGAGTTTCTGCCGCAGTCGCCCGAGGTAGATGAAGCAGCATTAACGAAACTGTGGGAAAAGGGACGGACGGCGTGGAAGGAAGTGAGATCCGCCGCCGGTTGGGTAGAGGTAATGCGGGGAAACCAATAGAATGATGCTTCAGGTCTCCCTCGATACCAGCTTTCTGATTTCGTTTGCTGATCCAAATCGTCCGCATCATGCAGTCGCGGTTGAATACTTCCGTCATTGCCTCGCCGAAAAAATCCCGATGTGGATTTCAGTAATTGCTGCCGGAGAATTTGAGGTTGGCCAGCCAATCAGCGATTTGCCGCTCCAGAATTTTCGGATGCAGCCTTACAACCTGCCACATGCCATTCGGGCGGCGACTCTATTTAGAGCGATGGAGCAAGCACCCAGCACTGGAAATCCAGCCGATGGC
>DATHKK010000299.1:0-7196 GCA_035489355.1 Candidatus Limnocylindria bacterium | reverse complement strand
GCGCATCCACGGGAAGGCGGCATGCATGGCGAGGTCGAAATTCCCGCGGGAGAACAGTCGGCGGACGTGTTCATTCTGGCTGCAGACGATAGCCACGCGGAAGGAACAGAAACCGTGGTCCTGACGCTGCTTCCAACGCTGTGCCTCATCGAGCCTTGTCCCGTCATCAGTTGGCCAGGCCAAGCCACAGTTTCCATTCTGGATAACGATACTGGGTCGAATGCACCGCCCACCGTCACGCTTCATTTCCCGCAAGAGGGCGAAGTATTCGCTGCGCCGGCGGACATTCTTTTGCGGGCTGCGGCATCTGATCAAGAGGACGGCCACGAGATCAGCGTCGAGTTTTTCGCGGGCACGAATCGCATCGGCGCAGGCACCTTCCATCCATCGCTGTGCCCGTCGCCTTGGTGTCCGTCGTTCGATCTCACCTGGTCGAATGTGCCGCCCGGAAATTACACGCTCACCGGCCGAGCCACGGACAAAACAGGATTGATGACCGTCTCATCGCCCGTCCACATCTCGGTAATCTCAACGAACCCGCCCGAGCGCACCGTCATCAACGTCGTTGCCACGGACTCACAAGCGACGGAAGCAGGCGTGACTGATTGGCCGGGTGGAACGAATCGCCCGCCAGTGGTGCAGCTCAATCAGCCGGAGGAAGGTGCGGTGTTTGTCGCACCGGGGACCATTCAATTGCAGGCCTACGCGAATGATCCTGAAGACGGCTTCGGCCTTCAGCCGACCAATGGCAGCAGCGCGCTCACCGTGGAATTCTTCGCAGGCACGAACAAAATCGGAACCGGTGTTTTTGTTCCCACGTTCTGCCCATCGCCGTTTTGCCCGTTCTTCGCTTTCACCTGGTCGAACGTGCCGCCGGGCGAGTACACGCTCCGAGCCAGGGCCACCGATAGCGCGGGCGCGGCGACAGTCTCCGCGCCGGTCCATATTTCAGTTCTCTGGCCGGGCGGAACGAATCTTCCGGTCGTCTCAGTTAGAGCGACCATTCCTGACGCGAGCGAGGAGCCGGTTTTCATCATTCCACTCGAGACGGGGACCGGCGCCCTCATCACAAATCCACCGATATGGAACCCAGTTCCGGCAAACATTGGCCGGTTCACATTCAGGCGCACCGGCAGCCTGAGTAATTCGCTTCCTGTCTCCTTCGTGCTTTCCGGCACTGCTTCTCAATGGAGAGACTGCACGTTGGGAACAAACATGGTGGTCTTCCCGCCCGGCGCTTCCAACACACATCTGATCGTCTATCCAATCGATGATTCAGAAGCGGAGCCGACAGAGACGGTAGAGTTGACGATTATTCGCACACGGTCCGCGCCGGAGACGCCTTTCTATCTCGTCGGCTCGCCATCCAACGCCACGGTGTTCATTCATGACAACGATGCTCCCGGCGTCGGAACAGTTTCGCTGATCTCAACCGGTTCTGTTTGGAAATATCTCGATGATGGCACGGATCAAGGCGCTGCGTGGCGCGCGCCAGCCTTTGATGACTCCTCGTGGGCTTCCGGTCCCGCTCAACTCGGCTATGGCGATGGTGATGAAGCAACCATTGTCGGCTTCGGACCTGATCCGCAGAACAAATTCATCACCACTTATTTCCGCCACTCGTTCTACATCACCAACGCGGGCAGTATTTCCAATCTCGTCGTGCGGTTGCTGCGTGATGATGGCGGCATCGTGTACTTGAACGGCATGGAAGTGTTCCGCAGCAACATGCCCACGGGCGCCGTCGATGCTTCGACGCTCGCGTTGATAGCCGCGGGCGGTGACGATGAATCGATCAATTTCTTTTCCGCTCCGATCGATCTCCACTTGCTGGCGCCTGGGAAAAACGTGCTCGCGGTGGAAATTCACCAGGTGAACGCGGCCAGCTCTGACATCAGTTTCGACCTCGAACTCGGCGGAACAAGCGGACCGCCGACGCCCCAACGCACCATCGTGAGTGTGGTGGCCACGGCTCCGCAAACGTCGGAGCCAGGCATCCTCACGCTCGTGGCTCTAGGCCAATTCGCGATTCGCCGCACGGGCAATCTCGGCGTGAGCATTCCTGTTTCATTCCTCCTCGGGGGCAGTGCTGCCAATGGCGTGGATTACACTTTTATCTCCAATCGTGTCGTGATTCCCGCCGGCGCCACACAAACGTTGGTGAATGTGTCGCCATTGATGGACAACCTGAGTGAAGGAACAGAAACGGTCGTGCTCACGCTCGTATCGCCTGTTTGCCCGGCGATCTTCCCGCCGCCGCCGGAATGTTATCTGGTCGGCTCGCCGAGCCAGGCCACAGTCAGTATTCTCGACGAGTCTGGCGACGGCACCAATCGTCCACCTTCGGTCACGATCGTCACGCCGCCGAACGGTTCAGTCTTCACGCAGGGGATGATGATTGTGTTGCGCGCCTCGGCGTCTGACAGCGATGGCACGGTCGCGCGCGTGGAATTCCGCCGCGGACCTTTGCTCATCGGCTTGGGCGCGCTGTCCATCGGCTCGAATTACACGCACACCCTCGTGTGGAGCAATCCGCCGGTCGGCTCGCACACAGTAACCGCGATTGCGATCGACAACTTGAACGGGCGCAGCACATCGGCGCCGATCAACATCACTGTGCATGGACCGCCGACGAACAACCTGCTGCCGGTCGTGACAATCACCAGACCGACCGACGGCGCTGTGTTCATCGCACCCACGAGTATTCCCGTCGAAGCCGAGACGCGCGACCCGAACGGCTACGCGGACACGGTGGAATTCTTCGCCAATAACCAAAAGATCGGCCAGGCGCAGGTCGTGTTCATTCAGCCTCCGCCGCCGGGACAACCGATTCACTTCGAGTTCACGTGGACGAACCCGCCGCCCGGCCAATACGACTTGCGCGCCACCACGGTCGATAATCTCGGCGCGCGCGGCACGTCGGCACCGGTCAATATCACGGTGCGTTCGGACGAGCCGCCGCCGCCCACGAACTTCACGTTCCAACTCGCGTTCAATAATCGCGACGGGACGGAGGGCGTGTCCTTCCGGCAATACACGCTCGATGGCGCAGCGAACGGCGGCAGATTGCTGCCAGCGATGCGCGTAGTGCCGGATCGTTTTGGCCAGTGGTATTACGGCGCGGAACAACACGAAGTGTGGCGAGTGAACGCGACCAACGGTCAGGTGCAGTTCCTGGAAATCCCGCCAAACCTGGAAGAACTGAGTTGGCCCGTGGGCGCGGCCTTTGACCGCCTGCGAAATCGCGTGCTGGTGGCGACGCTGGGCGGCGAAGGTTTCCTTTACGCTTATTCGCCGACCGGCGGGTGGAGTATCGTGAACGACCTCGACAATCACGACTTCGACAGCGTCGTCCATCATTCGCCCAACGATTCCATCTACGCCTTTGAGGGAGGCTACAATGGGACGCCGCGGCTGGTGAGGCTCAGTGCGAACGGCAATTACGTGAGTGAAATCACGATCCCGCCTCAGGGATTTTCGATCACTGGTCACAGCTCTTCTTCGGAACTGGTTTCCGTCGGCGAATATCTCGTGCTGCTGATCGAGCCAAATCCGGTTTGGGGCGGCGATCAGCCACCGCTCGAATCCCGCATCTACCTGATCGACCCACGCACGGGCGAAGTGCGGCTTACCTATAGTCGTCCCCTGGCGCCAGACAGCGATCATGATGGTGTGCCGGACGCGACCGATCAGTGCCCGGGCACTCCGCTCAACACGTTGGTGGACGAGCACGGTTGCAGCGCATCGCAGCGCGACACAGACGGCGACGGTGTGACCGATGACCGCGATCAATGTCCCGGCATGCCGGCGGACGTGGCCGTAAACGAACACGGGTGCCCCATTATTTCGCCGCCGCCGGGAGCGCTGACCTTCGACGATCTGTCGCCGGGCGGCAACGGTTCGTGGATTGCGATTCCAAATGGCTACGGCGGCCTGCAATGGAACAACTTCGGAGTCATCAATGGATTGCTGCGACCAGCGAGCGAAGGCTACCACAGGGGTGTGGTGTCGGTGAGTAATGTCGCCTTCAACCTCTTCGGAGATCCAGCTACGATCAGCAGTTCGATTCCATTCGACGTGAAGTCGGCGTATCTGACGGCCGCCATCAACTTGCCCAACTGGACCATCCAAGTGGCCGTGCAGGGTTTTGTGGGAACGACGCTGGTTTACGATCGCACCTTCGTCCTCAACAACAATTCTCCTACCTTGGTCGAGCTGAACTATGCGGGAGTGACTCGCGTCAGGTTCGTCCCGTCACAGCACAGCACCTGGTTCGTTATGGATAACCTGTCTATCGGGGCGGTTACCAACAGCGACAGCGATGGCGACGGCGTGGCCGATGTCCGCGACCGTTGCGCGAATACTCCGAGCGGCCAGGTGGTGAACGAAAATGGTTGCAGCATCGCGCAGATTTGTCCGTGCGCCGGCCCGTGGCGGAACCATCGCCAATACGTCAAATGCGTCGAGGATACCTCGGAAGCGTTCGTGGATGCCGGGCTCAGCGGTGAGGACGAGCGCGAAGAGATTATCGAAGAGGCGCAGGAATCAAATTGTGGGCGGCGCAAGCCAAGATTGCTCATGCCGCCCCAATGCGCTGACGAGATCCGCACCAATGGCTGCCGGCTGGTGCTGGAAGGTGATGGCCCCGCTACGTGCGTGGTCGAATGGTCAACGGATTTGGTCCACTGGACGCGCATCTGTACGAATGCGCTTTCAGGCGAGCCAATCGAAATTCGCGATCCGGATGCTTTCGGCGCGCCGCGGCGGTTTTATCGGCTGCGCGTGGAATAAGCGGACGCAACATCTCCTCAGCAAGAGCCGGATGCGTCCAGTTCAAAGCACCTCTCTGCTGGCGCTTCGTTGCGTCCGCGTGCAGCGGCGTGAAACATCTTGACCGAGTGCGGCGCGTTCCTAGCATCGCGCCCAATTTGTTTCGGCTCTAATTGATGAAAGCGATTCTTGCCCTCGAAGACGGCACGGTGTTTCACGGCCAGGGATTTGGCGCGCGCGCTCATGCTTGCGGCGAGGTGTGCTTCAACACGTCGATGACCGGCTATCAGGAAATTCTCACCGATCCTTCTTACAAAGGGCAGATCGTGACGATGACGTATCCGCTCATCGGCAACTACGGTGTGAACGATCAGGATGTGGAATCATGGCGTCCGCACGTGGCGGGGTTTGTCATTCGCGAGCTGTCGCCGGTTGTGAGCAACTGGCGCGCGGATTATTCGCTCGCGGAATATTTGGAGAAGAACGGCATCCCAGGACTGCAAGGCATCGACACGCGCGCGTTGACGAAAAAGTTGCGCGTGCGCGGCGCGATGAAGGGATTCATTTCCACGGAAGGCGTGGGCGAGGCGGAAGCGCTGGAGCGCGCCCGCTCGTGGGAAGGTTTGGTCGGCGTCGATTACGTGAAGGAGGTCACGCACCGGGAAGCCTTTGCGTGGGACCCGGAGGATAGGCAGAGCGCCAGCTTCAACATCGTGCGTGGCATCCAGGTGGCTGACGTGCGCAACGTGCGCGACGCGATGCCGCCTGCGGACATCCCGATCGTCGCCTACGACTTCGGAATGAAATACAACATTCTGCGCCGCCTGCGTCAGCAGGGTTTCAGAGTGCAGGTTGTGCCCGCAACCACTCCCGCTGCGGAAGCGTTGAATTACAAGCCCGCCGGCGTGTTCCTTTCCAACGGCCCCGGTGATCCGTCAGCGCTGCCCTACGCGGCCCAGGCGGTGCGCGATATTGTGCAGAGCGGCGTGCCGACCTTTGGAATTTGCCTCGGCCACCAAATCCTTGGCCTCGCTCTCGGCGGCAAGACTTTCAAACTGAAGTTCGGCCATCGCGGCGGCAATCAGCCGGTGAAAGATTTGGAAACGGGCAAAGTCGAAATCACTTCGCAGAACCACGGCTTCGCAGTCGATGCCAATTCGTTGCCCTCCGACATTTCCGTGAACCGCATCAATCTCAACGACCAGACCGTGGAAGGCATGCGGCACAAGACGAAGCCGATTTTCTGCGTCCAATATCATCCCGAGGCGTCGCCGGGACCGCACGATTCCAACCCGCTCTTCGCGGAATTTCGCAAGCTGGTGGAGGAGAAAAGCTGAGGGCGGGCGTTTGAGAGCAGGCCCGGAGACGCGTATCCACTCTCAACTCGCCTTGACTTGAACTCGGCACGCACCTAATCCTCATCGCACCGTATGCCACGACTTGTTGTTCTCAGTGAAGGACTCACCGGACGCTCGCACGAGTTGAAGGCGGAAAAAACCACCATCGGGCGCGTCGAGGACAACACGTTCCAAATTCCCGATCCCTCGGTGTCCAGCCACCACTGCGAGGTGTTGCTCAAGGGCAGCGATATCGTCATTCGCGATCTGGATTCGACCAACGGCACGTTCATCAATGGGCAGCAGATCACCGAGGCGACGTTGAAGCCGAGCCAGATTCTGCGCCTGGGCCAGGTGGAAGTGCGGCTGGAAGGTGACCAGGCTACGTCCGCGCAAAAGAAGATGACGCTCGATCACACACAGGTCGTGCCGCAGGGCATCAAGATGGATGAACTGGGTCAGCTCGCGAAATCCGGCAGTCCGGGCTTCGAGAAGAAGAGCAACAAAGGCACGAAGATTTTCATCACCGTGGCGATTCTTGTCGGTGTGCTCATCGCCGGCGGGCTGATCTACGTGCTCTTCCTTTCCTGACTACTCGCGCAACCAGCGCGCGGCATCCATTGCACCATAAGTGATCAAAATGTCGGCGCCCGCCCGGCGCATCGAAAGCAAACTTTCCATCACCATCGCGCGTTCATTGATCCAGCCGTTCTGGGCCGCGGCCTTGATCATCGAATACTCCGCGCTCACTGAGTAAGCGGCGGTGGGATAGCCGAACTCCGTTTTCACGCGATGAATGATGTCGAGGTAAGCGAGCGCCGGTTTCACCATCACGATGTCGGCGCCTTCCGCGAGATCGAGCGCGACTTCGCGCAGCGCTTCGTTGGTGTTCGCCCCGTCCATCTGGTAACTGCGCCGGTCGCCGAATTGAGGCGTGGACTCCGCGGCTTCGCGAAAGGGTCCGTAGAAAGCGGAGGCAAACTTCGCCGCGTAACTCATGATGGGCGTATCGCTGAAACCATCCTTATCCAACCGCTCGCGAATGGCGCGCACGCGGCCATCCATCATGTCGCTCGGCGCCACGATGTC
>DATHKK010000298.1:0-4393 GCA_035489355.1 Candidatus Limnocylindria bacterium | reverse complement strand
CGCCCGCGGCATGGGCGTGACGCGCGCCGTCGACGTGCGCACGGAGACGATCGCGTCCGTGCAGGCCGAGCTCCGGATGGACGAGGGCTTCGACGTCGGCTTGGAGATGTCCGGCAATTCGCAGGCCTTTCGCGACATGATCGAGAACATGGCGCACGGCGGAAAGATCGCGATGCTGGGAATTCCTTCCGAACAGATCGCGATCGATTGGAACAAGGTCGTGTTCAACATGCTTACCATCAAAGGTATTTATGGCCGCGAGATGTATGAGACGTGGTACAAGATGAGCGTGATGCTGGAGAGCGGCCTCGATATCAAGCCCGTCATCACGCACCGGTTTCACTACTCGGAATTCGAGCAAGGCTTCGCCGCGATGCTTAGCGGCCAGTCCGGCAAAGTGATTCTGGATTGGCAGTGAGGCTCTCGCGTGGTGGGCAGAAGTGATTTCCCGGTTTCCAGTCTTCGGTTCATGGTCGTCTATCTGCGGTTGCATTGGTCCGCTCCGTCCCAGCCGCCTTCCATCTCTGTCGCATGGCTTCGATCTGGATCAACACATTGGCAGCGGTGATCAATCCGCCGCCGATGAGCAGGTGCCTCGTGATGTGTTCGTTTGGATAATCAATGCGCGCGAAATGTGAGAGCAACGCGGGTAGAAACGACGCAAAGAGCGAAGCGTAGATCGGTTCGACGCAATAGATGAGTCCCGCTTCCGTCGCCGTCACGTGCGGTTGCCAGACGTTCATCACCATGTAAGCCAGCAGCGTGCAGCCAAACGTGATGACGGCGATCAGCGCGAGCACTTCACGAGAACTGTAGGCGTCTAGGAATACCCGTGCGTGCGGAGCGGTAAAGAAAGCCACGGGCAGCACGAGCACGGTGATGGCGCCGAACATCACCACCGTAAAGTGCGTGACACGGTTGGGTGTGTAGCGTGGACGTTCCAGCCAGAGGATTTGCCCCGCGAAGAAAATGGCGGCGAGGATCGTTTCCGCTTCGCCGCGGCCCATTTTGAACTCGCGCCAGTCGAAGTGCGAGAGAACCGCCACACCGGCGAGCACCATGATGGAACTGATAGCGACGGCGAATTTCGGCAACGCGCGCTGACGCCATGCGACCCAAATCGGAATTATGAGGCAGTAGAATTGCGTGAGAAAGGCAGAGGTGGAAGCCGTCGTGTGGGCGAGTGCATCCATCTGAAATAAAATTCCCAGCCCGCCGAAGAACCCGAGGCCGAGTCCCTGTTGCAGCTCAAGCTTTGTAAGATGTCGCAATGTGCGGAATGAAAAGAGCGCGATGACGGCTCCCGCCACGGCGAAGCGCACCGCGGCCATGAGTGCCGCCAGAAAAATGCTGGGAACGCCCGGCACAAGATTTTCCTGCACGAGCAAAATGGCTTTGATGAAAGGAAAGCTGAGTCCCCAGACGGCGGTGGCGGCGAACAGCCACACGCAAGCGCGCACGTGTTTGGAATGCTGCATCGCGTCAGGCCTGCGGCGCGCTTTGGTCCGTTTTCAACGAGAGCAAGGCGATGAGCGCTGCCTCGCTCTCGGCCGCGCGCTTGCTCTTGCCGCGCCCGCGGCCGATCTCACGCCCTTCGTGAAACACCGCGCACTCGAAATCTCGATCGTGGTCTGGTCCGCTGGCCGACATGATTTCATAGCGCGGCGCTTCGCTCGATTTCGCCTGAAGCATTTCCTGCAACTCGCCTTTCGGATTGCTGAGATTAGGAATGGCCGTGAACTCGCCGAACGAATCGTGAAAACAGCGCAGGACAAATTCACGCGCGCTCTCATAATAACCATCCAAAAAAATCGCGCCGACAATGGCCTCGTAGGCGTCCGCCAATGTGGACGATCGTTCACGGCCACCGTGAGTTAATTCGCCACGGCTCATGATCAAAAACTCACCAAGGCCCAGCCGGCGGCTTTGCTCGGCCAGCATGCGTTGGTTGACGAGCTGGGCGCGCGCCTTGGTCAGCGGCCCTTCGCCCAAATCGGGAAACCGATGATAAAGTTCGCGGGTCAAAACCAGGCCGAGCACCGCGTCGCCGAGAAATTCCAGGCGTTGATTGTGTTGCACGACAATCTCCAATTCATGCGCGATGGACGGGTGCGTGAGCGCGAGGCGGAGCAGCGACTCGTCGCGAAAATTGTAGCCAAGTTTTTCCTGAAATATTTTGAGGTCCGGCTCGGGCACAAATCAGGTGGTCGTGGATTCGGCGTCAGCCGGGACCTCGGGCGTGGCTTCCGTGAACGCCGGAGTGGAGGTGAGCGATGCTTCGACGGGCAAGCCATGTTCGAGCAATTGCGCCACGTCGCGCTGCACGGCTTCGAGTTGGTTGAGCTGCAGGTCTGGATCGGGAATCGTAAACACATCCCCCGTCTTGGGCTGTTCGTAAATGAAGATGCGTTTGCCTTCGAGCCTCACCTGCTCCTTCACTTTCAGGATGCGTTTGCGCTCGAGCATCACCGCCAAAATGTAGCTGGCCGCGGCGTGTTTAGGATCGTTCGCCTGCACGAGCTTGCGCAAAAGAGTTTCGGCGCTCGCGCGCCCGATGGCTTCCACGAGCGGCGGCGGCGCTTCGTATTCGCCGTGCCAATACGAGATGAAACCCTTCCGATCGCGCGCCTCGCTGTATTGTTCCGTCCAGCATTTGGCGCAAACGTCCGTGCGTAGAAAGTCACGCTTCTCGTCGAACAGAATGGTGTGGTAGGTCTCGCCCGTGGCGAATGCCTTGTGACAGGCCTGGCAGGCGTGGCCGCGCAACTGAATGTTCCACTCGTTCATGGCCGCGAATTATCGCGGAGCGCCGCGTCAGTGCAACGGGATTTTGAATCCGTCAACCAGCGGAAGGGATCTGGCAAGCTATGTGGCGGCCAGCATCCTTGCTTGCCAATGAGTCGAGGCTTCCAGCCCAACGGAAAAAGCGAACGCCAAGCGAGGAGATCTTCTCGCTTCCTTCAGCCTTACAAGCCGCGCGAAGCGTTATTTCGGGCGGCTGGAAGCCGGCCCTTACTGGCAGGCAGGGACGCCCGCCGCCATCGCGATTACGCCGCGATGATCTTTCTTCGGATGGCGAAACGGACCAGTTCCGTCTGCGAGCGCAAGGACAGTTTCTTCATCACATTGGCCCGGTGCGTCTCGACCGTGCGCGGACTGATGTAAAGTTGCTTCGCGATTTGAGCCGTGCTGCTCCCCTCCGCCGCGAGCTGCAACACCACGCGTTCGCGGGCCGTCAGCGTGCTGTAAACGTCCGCGGGAAGGCCATCGAGCTTGTTCAAGTAAGCGCCGATGGCGAGGTCCGACAGCGAGGGACTGAGGAAGCGCGTGCCCGCTGATACGGTGCGAATGGCCCGCACCAATTCCGAGCCGGTCGAATCTTTCAACACATAACCGGTCGCGCCGTTGCGGAACGCTTCCACCACGTACGGCTCGTCCGAGTACATCGAAACCACGATCACTTTGGTTTTGTTCAACTTGCGCACCTGGCGAATGACCTCCAGTCCGTGCAGGCGCGGCATCATCAGATCGAGGAGCAAAATCGTGGGTTCCAATTTTTCGACGAGCTTCACCGCTTCGAGACCGTCACGCGCTTCGCCGACGAGTTTGAACAAAGATTCTTCCTTGAGGAGATGTTTCAGTCCCTCCCGCACAAGGTTATGGTCGTCGGCCAAAACAATCGTGATCATGTCTCGCGTGTTTCTGAATGCGATCCGTTTGGTTCACCCTTAGACGTGCTCTGGATTCAAGTTCCATGCAAGAGCAGAGATCGATGATCGGAAACGATGAAACGATCACGATGCCGTGCCATTTTTCCGCACCGCTCTCCTTTGGGCTTTCCGCGTATGTTAAGCTGCGTGCATGGCAGCGGAGCCAATCCAATACTTTAATCGCTACACTGGCCGCATCGAGACGGAAGAAGTGTATGGCGATCGTTTTCTGCGGTGGACCTACGGAAGCCCGCTCGGACAACTTTCCTTACACGCGTTGGTGAAGCGCGCGGCCTTCTCCCGCTGGTATGGGCGGCGCATGGACGCGCCCGCGAGCCGAAGCAAAGTCGCGCCCTTCATCAGCAGCTACAGAGTGGCAGCGGACGAGTTCGCCGACGCGCCGGAATCGTATCGCACCTTCAACCAGTTCTTTTATCGCAAACTAAAACCCGGCGCGCGCCCCATCGATCCCGATCCGCACAGCGCCGTCTTTCCCGCCGACGGCCGGCACTTTGGTTTTCAAGACGTGTCCAAACTCGAAGGCATCTTCGTGAAAGGCGCGGTTTTCGACGTGCGCAAATTGCTGATGGATGACGCGCTGGCCGCGCGGTTTCACGATGGCGCCATGGTGCTGTCGCGCCTGTGTCCGGTGGATTACCATCGGTTTCATTTTCCGGTCAGTG
>DATHKK010000297.1:0-6310 GCA_035489355.1 Candidatus Limnocylindria bacterium | reverse complement strand
TGTTGCAATTGGCGTAAGAATTCTAGCGCCATTCTCGTCTCCCAGGTCGGAACGATTCAAACTTCCACAGAAGCAAACGAAGAAAACAAAGGTCGGGCCGGGGCGCATTTTCCATTCCGAGCGTTGGCCGCACGCCGACCAAACGGTCGGGCTCGGGTTGAGTTGAAAAATGCCAGAACCTCCCTTCTTCCGGCTTCGTTTCCTTGTTCGCTTCTGTTCATGCTGAATCGTTTCGGCTAAGAAGCGCAACCGCCAGTTCCGCCAGAACAAGTCCGCGCGGTCGCGTCTCCTTCGATCTGTTGACCTTTGACCACAGTGATTCTTCTGCGCGAGCGAAGCTTGGCGACCCGCCATACCTCATCTCGACCGTATCGACAAATCTAATGGGCCGCAGGGGAAGTTTGTCCTCCACTGCGCCCTAGTCTTATCTGCGCGGCATCAGCGATAGCGATTTCGCTCATTCACGCGATAGAATTCATTCAGCCTTTCGGACCGGTCATTTCAAAAGTGGCACGCGCACTGTTTCACCCCGACCGCGTTCGGAACGCAACCAAACAAACAAACCAGAAACAAACTCTATGAGGCAAAAAACCCCGAAACGAAAAACTTCGCACGTGTCTTCCATGGCTATGGGTGCCTGTGTGGGCACGGCTCTGCTCACATCCGGCACGCCGGCGTTTGCGCAGGCGGAAACCGGCAACACCGTGAGAATGGAGCGTCTTGAAAAAGAAAACGCCGAGCTTAAGAAGCGTCTCGATTCGCTTGAGGGCGTGGTGCAGAAGGAGGGCCTGACACCAAACGCGCCGCCTTATCTGGTCAAGGCACTGTCGGAAATCCAACTGAGCGGTTTCGTGCAGGCGTCGTATTTCTACAATGCAGCTAAACCGGATGACAGGGTTTCCGACGCATATCTGTGGAATTCCCAGAACGAATCGTTCTCACTGAACAAATTCAAGCTCACCGTCGCCAGCAAACCGGTCGCGTCGGACAAGTGGGATGCCGGCTTCAAAGCCTCGTTGATTTTTGGCGAGGACGCCCCACAACTCAATACTCCTGGCAACAATTCGAGCTTCAATGATTTGCGTGAAGCCTATGTGGAACTCAATGTGCCGATTGGCACCGGGCTGAACATCAAGGCGGGTGAACTCATTTCGCTCTTGAACTACGAGTCTGGCGACGGCGGCGCGGCCAACGTCAACTTTTCTCAAGGCAACCAATGGTGGTTCACCGGCAACGGTCCGTCGGCTGGTGTGCAAGCTACCTACAACTTTACCGACAAGGTGGGCCTTACGGCGCGCGTGGATAACGGACTGTTCCAGGGCCCGGTGGACAACAACGAGGGCAAGGCGTTCAGCGCCAGCTTGAACGTTAAGCCATGCAGCAACTTCTGGTTCAACATCTACCCGTTCTACGATGTTCAGCCCGCAGGTGTAGTAACCAAGGGAGTCGGCACTATCGGCGGAGTTCAGATAACTGAGAAACTGGGCACTGGTTACGAAGTTGACTACTTCAACTTCGACGCTCCCGGGAACTCCTCCGACCTCTGGTCCATTGGCGGGTGGGTTTGGTACGACTTCACATCCAAGGTGGGTCTCGCTTTCCGCGCGGATTACATCAGCAGTCCTGATGGCGTCCTCGGGCCGGCGGTTCGCCCAGGTGCAGGTATTGTCACGACTGATACTGACGGCGATCTCGCCAGCTTTACCCTGACGCTCAACTGGAAGCCGGCACCCAACATCAAGATCCAGCCGGAAATTCGCTGGGACACCACCTCGTACAAGAATGGTCTGGACGGCCACAAATCCCGCTTCATCGCCGGAGCTGGCGTCTCCTACCTGTTTTAACCGCCAACCTTACTAACCAAAAAAGACTCAACAGAATATGAAATGTTCCATGCTCAAACTCATTATCGCAGCCGGTGTCGCGCTCGTCGCGTTCACCACGCAGGCTGCGGACACCGTCAAAGTCGGCGTGCTGCACTCACTGAGCGGCACGATGGCCATCAGCGAAACCTCGCTCAAAGACGTGCTTCTCTTCACGTTCGATGAGATTAACAAAGCCGGTGGCGTCAAAGTCGGCGGCAAGCCCTACATGATCGAACCCGTGGTGGTCGATCCCGCGTCCAACTGGCCGCTGTTCGCCGAAAAGGCCAAGCAGCTCCTTGAAGTGGACAAAGTCGCGACGGTGTTCGGCTGTTGGACTTCGGTGAGCCGCAAGTCGGTGCTCCCGGTGTTCGAGAAGGACAACGGGCTGCTCTTCTACCCAGTGCAATACGAAGGTGAAGAGTTGTCGAAGAACATCTTCTACACTGCAGAAGCGGTGAACCAGCAGGCCATCCCGGCCGTGGATTACATGCTCGCGGAAGGCAAGAAGAAGTTTTATCTGCTCGGTTCGGATTACGTTTATCCGCGCACGACGAACAAGATCCTGAAGAAGTATTTGAAGTCGAAGGGCATCCCGGATTCGGACATCGAGGAAATCTACACACCGTTCGGTCACACGGATTACCAGACGATCGTTGCAGCGGTGAAGAAGTTCTCCGCGGGCGGCAAGGCGTGCATCATCAGCACGCTCAATGGCGACACGAACGTTCCCTTCTTCAAGGAATTTGCGAACGCGGGTCTGACCTCGGAGAACTGCCCGGTCGTTTCCTTCTCGATCTCCGAAGACGAATTCCGCGGTCTCCCGGCCAAGGAACTCGCCGGCCACCTCGGTTGCTGGACTTACTTCATGAGCATCAAGTCGCCTGAAAACGCCAAGTTCGTGAAGGACTTTTTGTCATGGATCAAGAAGCCGGAAGTCACGGGTGTGGACTACAACGTCACCGGCATCGACACCAAGGGCCGCGTGACCTGCAGCCCCATGAACCTCTCCCGCATGGGCGTGCATCTCTGGAAGCAAGCGGTCGAGAAGGCGGACTCCTTCGATGTCGATAAGGTCCGCGACGCGCTCATCGGCCAGAAATTCAAAGGCCCCGCGGGTGAAGTTACCATGCAGGAGAACCATCACCTGATTAACAACGTGTTCATCGGTGAGACGTTGGCCACTGGCCAATTCAAGATTATCAAGAGCTTTACTGGCGTCGCCGGCGAGCCGTTCAGTGACAAATTCCTGCCCAAGGAAACCGCGAGCGCCAATTGATTTCCTGTCGCGTTTGTTCTCGCGTTGTTCACGAGAAGGCGGGATCTGTCTGGTCCCGCCTTCTTTGGCAAAGACGAATCCCTTTCTCGCCGCGAATGACACCACACCCTTTGTCACCGACCGGACGCACGCAACGCAGTTTCCATCATTGGATGGCGTGCCGGGCTGCGCTCATCGTTGGTCTTCTCTTCAGTTCCCTGCTGGCGGTTCACAGTCTCGCGGCTGAAACCACGCCGCGCACCAATCTGGTGGAAGCGATTCTTTCCGAAGACGCCGCGCGCCAGACTGAACTCGTCAAAGGCTTCGCGACATCGGGCGACGCCTTCATCGAGCAGACTCTCACTGCGTGGCGCGGCGGTTCCCTCTACATCCTGGAAACGAACGATACAAAAACACCCTTCCTCCTCGATGCGCAGACGGATGCGGAAGGTCGCGCGAAGGGGACGAAAGTTCTCGACGGTGCGGTGCTCGTTGATGGAGCAGGCCAGCCCTTGCTCTTTTCCGCCAGCGATCTGACGCCGGCTGACACCACTTCGAAGCTGCGCAAAGCCATTAAGATCACGCTCGATCTCTTCGCGCTGGCCAACCCAAATCCCAAACTGCGCCGCGACGCCGTGACCAAGCTCGGCCAGGAGCAAAACACTGAATACCTCCCGTTCTTCGAAGCGCGACTGAAGACCGAGACAGCCAAGGAAGTAGTCAAGACCCTGCATGAAGCCATCGCGGTCACCGGGATTGTTTCGGAAGACGAAGCGTTTCGTGTCACGGCCATCGAAAAGCTGGGAGCGATGCGTTCCATCACTTCGCTCGCGTTCCTAGAGAACCTGGAAAAAGACGCCAAGGCCGCACCGGCGAAATACGGCACAAAGACCATCACCGCCGTTCGCAAATCCATTTACGATATCGAGAATTACATGCGCTGGGGAATGTTCTTCGGCACGGCTTTTCGCGGCTTGAGCCTCGCGGCTGTTCTGCTCGTCGCAACTCTCGGCCTCGCGATCACCTTCGGCTTGATGGGCGTCATCAACATGGCCCACGGCGAGGTCATCATGGTTGGCGCCTACTGCGCTTACGTGACGCAGAATGTTTTCACGAAATGGTTTGGCGCAAGTGGTGGCGGATTTGATTCTTACTTTGTGGCGGCGCTCGTTGTTTCGTTTGTTGTCGCGGCGTGCGTGGGATTGATCCTGGAACGCGGTGTCATTCGCTTCCTCTACAAACGCCCGCTGGAATCGCTGCTCGCCACCTGGGGGGTGAGCCTCGTCCTGCAACAAATCTTTCGCCATATCTTCGGCGCGGCCAACGTGCAGGTGAGTTCGCCAAGCTGGCTCTCGGGCAGCTTTGTCATCAGCGATGTGTTGCTCGCTTACAATCGCATCTTCGTCATCGGCTTCGCTGTATTCGTGGTCTTGCTCACTTACCTCCTGCTGACGCGCACTTCGCTGGGTCTGCAAATCCGCGCCGTCATGCAAAACCGCAACATGGCTTCCGCGCTCGGCGTGCGCACGGATCGCGTGAACATGATGACCTTCGCCTTCGGCAGCGGTCTCGCGGGCATGGCCGGCGCGTGTCTCTCCCAAATCGGCAACGTCGGCCCGAGCCTCGGCCAGGCTTACATCGTGGACTGTTTCATGATCGTGGTGCTCGGCGGCGTGGGCAATCTCGTCGGCACCGTCAGCGCCTCGCTCGGCGTCGGCGTCACGGACCAGATTCTCCAGCCCACACTGGGCGCCGTGATGGGAAAAATCACCGTGCTCGCCGGAATCATTCTCTTTCTGCAATGGCGCCCCGCCGGATTGTTTGTCACCAAGAGCAGGAGTCTGGAGGGATGAACAATCGTGTGAGGCAACGGTTGTGTTCGGGGAGTACGGGCGTCTCGCCCGCAGTTTTCGGTGTGGCGTGTAACCATATCAGTTGCCTGTCGTGCATCGCACCTCCGAACCAGTCGGCGGGCCGCCGACTGGAGCGACCGGGCCGGTCGCGATCTGAATTAGCATGTTGAGCAACAGATCCATTTCCAAACGCGAACTGCTCTTCCTCGTCATCGCCGCGTTTATCGGCATCGTTCTCCTGCCATGCCTGAACGCTTTTGTTTCGCCGGCGAGTTTTTTCCACGTCAGCAACTTCAGCATCACGGTTTATGGAAAGTATCTTTGCTACGCGGTCCTCGCCATCGGCGTGAACCTGCTCTGGGGCTACACCGGCCTGCTGAGCCTCGGTCAGGCGCTCTTCTTTTCGCTCGGCGGATACGCGCTCGGCATGCACCTCATGCTCATGATCGGCAAGCTCGGCCAGTATAAAACCGACTTGCCCGACTTCATGGTGTTCCTCGAATTTGCCAATCGCTTTCCTGAGACGGGCGGGCTTCCGCCGCACTGGATGCCCTTCAAGAGTTTTTGGTTTGCTGCGCTCATGGTCGTGGCCGTGCCCGCGGTAGTGTCGTTTATCTTCGGCTGGCTCGCGTTTCGTTCGCGCATCAAGGGCGTCTATTTTTCCATCCTCAGCCAGGCGCTGACCTACGCCGCCATGCTGATGTTCTTCCGCAACGATTTCACGTTCGGCGGCAACAATGGACTGACTGATTTCAAATTCATCCTCGGTCACGAGAACAACAGCGCGACCACCAAGCGCGGGCTGTTCATCGCTTCCGTGGTGCTGCTGCTCGGCGTGTATGTGCTCTGTCGGTGGCTCACCTCGACCAAGTTCGGCCTGATTCAACGCGCCATTCGCGACAGCGAAAACCGCGTGCTCTTCTCCGGCTATGCCACGGCCAATTTCAAACTGTTCGTCTTCGTGCTCTCGGGAATCATCTGCGGACTTGGCGGCGCGCTCTTCGTCCCGCAAGTCGGCATTATCAATCCGAGCGAGATGGCGCCGGACAAATCGCTCGAAGCCGTCGTGTGGTGCGCCGTGGGCGGGCGCGGCAACTTGCTCGGCCCGATTCTTGGCGCCGTCGGCTGCAACGCGCTGAAGAGCTACGCGACGCACTCCTTCGCCGAGCAATGGCCCTACATCCTCGGCGGCCTGTTTATCTTCGCGACCTTGTTCATGCCGAAGGGATTGATTGGCCTGCCCGCGCAACTCATGGCGTTGTGGAAGAAATTCACGAAGAAAAATGGCGATGCAACGACGCCGAGTGCCGCGCCGGCTGAAGTGATTCTTGAACCAA
>DATHKK010000296.1:0-2052 GCA_035489355.1 Candidatus Limnocylindria bacterium | reverse complement strand
GCGCAGCGCAGCCGAACCGCAGTGATGTGGAGTGCGGTGACTTGTCACCGTTGAATGGCGAGGCGGCTTGAGAAATTCATGTCTCCTCCAAATCATACCCAAGCCCGTGTCTCGCTCACTCCGCGTGATAACCGCGCCAGGTCCAGACCAGCGTGTCGGCCAGCGTTTGCTCGAACACGCGCCTGTCGCAATGGCTCGTCGCGCGGGTGAACACGAAGCGTTGATGATAACCCTTGGCCTGGAGCGCGGCGGCCGTGCGTTCGCCGGCCATCACCCAGTTGTGCGCAGTGCCCTCGGGATCTTTGGCGCGCAGATCGTTTTCGGAAACGTGGGTGAAAATGCGGAGCGGCTTCTTCTCGCTCGTCTCGATGAGTTTCATGCTGGAGTGATATTCCCAGGCGCCAAGCGGGTATTTGGCTTCCTCGGGCGCATCATCATCCTGCTGATCCACGAACGTGCCGGAATAGGCGATCACGCGACGGAACAAGTCGGGCCGAAACCACGCCATGCTCAACGCCGCCGCGCCGCCGGAACTGCATCCGAGCACGGCCCGCCCCCAGGGATTGGAGCTGAACGTCAGTTTCGGATAAGCGGCTTTGATCTCCGCGTGGGCCAGCACGGCCGGGAACACTTCGTCATTGATGAAACGCGCGAGCCGGTCGGACATGGTGTCGTATTCGAGACCTCGCTCGCTGTTCTTGCCATCGTTCCCGCCATTCTCGACCGCGATCGCAATGAACGGCGGCAACTGGCGCTTCGGGTCTTTCGAAATCGTGAGGTTATCGAGCGCATTGCGGACAAGTTTCATCTGGCCCGGGCCATCGTGAATGACGAGCACCGGCGCCGGAGTACCGTCCCGGTAAGCCGCGGGCACATACACGAAAATCTTTCGCTCCGTTCGCACCACTTTCCTCGCAGGCTCCAGCGTCTTATCATCGCCCCGAAAGATTTTGCTGTCGGCCAGGGGCATAGTGAACTCGAAGTATTTTCCCTTGGGATTACCGAGGTCCGGGAGATCGCGCTCGATCTTGTACTCAGGCCCGATGGTAAAACTGCCATCGCCTTCGGAGCCGGGATTTTCCGTGTAGGCGCGGGGGCCTGTCGTGGTGCAGCCGAGAAGGCCGATGAGCCCAACGAGGCAAAAGCCGAACCAGATTGATATCCCGCGCGTAGTGTTCATGGGCGAGTGGTAAAGACAAGCAATCGAGGAATCAACCAAACACTAAACCACGTTCGCTCACTCAACTCATTCGCGGTGCGCGCCAACTCACGTTTCGATTTTGATTTTTCGCGGCCATTGCTGGTTGGCTTCCCAGTAAGTCTTCTTCAGTTTGATTTCCGGATCATCGGCGCTCGGCTGCACGCGGCCTTCCTCGTCGATGGCGCGTGAGACGATTCTGTGTTCGCCCGGCTCCGGCTTCTTCCAATCGAAATTGAAAAAGCGCCACGTGTACTTGTCCCGTGGAGAGCGATCGATTTTCGCCGACTGCCACGGACCGTCATCAATCTTCACCTCGACCGCTTTGATCGGCGTCCCGTCTCCCCAGGCGGCGCCCGTCAACCGCACATTGCCGTCCTTCAGCCGGACTGCGCGCGCGATGATTGACTTCACGTCCATCGGACCAACACTCGTCAGCCGCCAAATGGTTTTGTCGTCGCGCTCTTCGCCGCGCAGCGTCACGTACTCGGTCGCCATGTATTTGCTCATGTAACGGCGATCGAGCACTTCGATCCGGTTCAACCACTTGACCCACGAAATGCCGAACCAGCCGGGCACTATGAGCCGCAGAGGAAAGCCGTGCTCCTTCGTCAGCGGTTCGCCGTTCATCTCGTAGCAGAGCAGGATGTCCTCCCGCATCGCCATCGGAATCGAGAGCGTGCGCGCGAAATTCTGCTCATACTCGCCGCCGCGGATTTTCTCCTTGCCCTTGTCGGTGCCCCAGAACGCCACCTCGATCGCGTCGGCGTCAATCCCAGCCTCCTTGAGAATCGGCGCCAACGGCGTCCCCGCCCACTTCACGTTGGCGATCGCGCCGCGAAAGCCGGGGGAGG
>DATHKK010000295.1:0-4924 GCA_035489355.1 Candidatus Limnocylindria bacterium | reverse complement strand
CTGACCAACTTCACGAGCGACGCCGACAGCGATGTCCGGACGCTCCTGTCTGTGGGCTCCGGTACCAACAGTGCGACGATCACGAACAACGGCACTTACATTCTTTATCTCCCGTCTGGTTCCAATGCCCAAAGCAACGCGACCGATCATTTCGACTACGTAGTCAGCGATGGTTTTGCCGGCGGCATGGCTACCAACCAGGTTCGCATCAGCCTCGCTGATCCGGCCATCGGCAATCCTTCAGCGAACATGACGGGCATCGTCGTGGTGGGCGACGCGATTCAGATCACCTTCAATGGCATTCCAGGACACACATATCACGTTCAGCGCACGACCGCGCCGAGCGGCAGCGATACGATTTGGGAAATTTTGGGAACAGCCGTAGCGGATTCCCTGGGCGGCGGGGTATTTGTGGACGCCAGTCCGCCCGTGGGACAGGCGTTTTATCGGACGGTTTGGCCCTAAATGGGCCTCAATTATTTTAACGTGAAAAAGCAAATCGTAATCACGGCTCTGGGACTGATGTTCGCCTGCACGGCTGTAGCCGCGTTGTACACTTATGATTACAGTGTTGGGTCGGCGATTCCTGACGGCACCGCCACCGGCATTTACAATCAGCAAACCATCAGCGGTGTGCCCGCCGCGATTCAAAGCATGAACGTTACGATCAACGTTTCCGGCGGCTACAACGGGGATCTGTATTGTTACCTCAGACATGATGACAATCTGGTCGTGCTATTGAATCAAGTCGGCACGACAAGTTCCGACTCTTTCGGCTACGACAACACGGGATTCCAAATCACGTTGAGGGACACAGCCCCGCAAATTTCCGATGTTCATTTCTACCAAAACGCGAGCTACGCCCTGAATGGCAACGGCCAACTGACAGGCTCGTGGCGTCCGGACGGCGGCAGCCTGGCGACATTTAACAATGCAGATGCAAACGGTGATTGGACGATCTTCTTTGCCGATCTTTCCGGCGGTGAGCAAAGCACGCTGGTAAGCTGGGGCTTGGAAATCACAGCGGTGCCGGAGCCGGTCACGGTGGCGTTAGCCGTTTTTGCCGGACTCGCGATGGTCGGAAGTTTTGCCGGCTGGATCCGAAGAAGGTCGAGGCAGGGAGAAAGAAGAATTTCTTGAAATCCAGAATAGCGCTTCACTGCGCCGTGGTGGCCGCGATGCTTTTCGGAGCGGTAAGCTCCCGGGCCGGCACCGTCTTCTTCACCGATAATTTTGATTATCCCACCGGCGAATTGAACGGCTAAAACGGCGGCAGCGGTTTCTCCGGGGCGTGGGCCGCGCAGACGACCAACAGCGAGATTGCCAGCGCCTCTTTGAGTTACTCCGTGCCTGGCGGCGTGGTCAATGCGCGACCCGGCCGCTCGTTTGTATTGGCTTCTCCTTCTGGCTGAGTCGCTCTCCACGCACGCGATGGAACTCCTCGTGCAATGCGTCGAGATCTTCGTCGGTCATTTCCTCCAACTCCACCAACTGATTGCGCGCGCCTTTCGCGGCACGAATCAATTCATCCAGCTTCAGATGCACCGCACGCGCATCGCGGTTCTGCGTGTTCTGGATCAGGAAGACCATAAGAAAAGTCACGATCGTCGTGCCTGTGTTGATGACGAGCTGCCACGTGTCGGAATAATGAAATATCGGCCCCGTCACGGCCCAAGCGATGATGACCAGACACGCCAGAATAAACATCCAGGGCGAGCCAACGATTTGAGAAGTGCGATGCGCAAACCGCCGAAACTTTTCGCGCGCACAGTCCTTCTGGGCTGATGGCTGATGATTATTCCCCATGACTTTTCTCCTTCGCGACCAAGTTAAGCCGCCGCTGAAGAATTGCCAATCGGAGCAGGCGGCAGAGCTACCAAGCGAGCTTCGCGGGGAAATATTCCGCGATCAGTTCATCGTAGAAAGGGCGCAGCTTGTTCACATCCGGCTTCTCGTGGCTTTTGGTGTAGAGGTCGTAGGGATTGAACGTGCGCACCTGATCAAACATCGCCTTGTCCTTATCGTTCATCAGGTATTCGTAATCGCGCTCACGGTGCGCCGGGTAAAAGGAATGATAGCGCAGCATGTAGAGCGCTTCGTCCGGCAGGTGGTTCTTGGTGACGTGATATATGTATTCGTCGTGGCCCCAGGAGAGATGGACGTTGTCCAGCCCGCAGCCTTCTTCGTAAATGCCGGCGCGCGATTGGAACTTCGAGTTGTTCGAGTCCGGGTTGTCCTTGAAGAAATCCTTGAACACGATGCTGTCGGCATAAGCACAACCCACCGGGAACGTGTCGCCAACCACCGCCCACTGCGGTTCGCCGTAGAGGCAAAGAATTTTTCCAAGATCGTGAATGAGTCCGGTGAGAATAAACCAGCGCGGATGGCCGTCTTTGCGAATCTGCTCCGCCGCCTGCAACAGGTGTTCGAGCTGCGTCATGTCCGTATCGGGATCGCTGTCGTCCACGAGCGTGTTCAGAAATTCCATCGCTTCCCACACGCTCATCTGTTTGCGGGAGCGCGAGAGATATTCTTTCTTCTTCGCCTGCACGAAGTCGTAGGTCTGGTTCACGTGATTAAGCCGGTAGAATTCGCGCACGGTGGGACGCGCGTTCGCTTCGTAATTGCGAAACTGTTCCTTCGTCTTGGCCGCGTTGGCGCCGACGAGTTTTGTGGCGGCCGTGGGATAACGTTCGACCAGCGAATCTTCCCATTCGTCGAGGCTGTTTAGCGGTTGCCCTTCGCGTGTGGCTTGCATGGCGGGAAGTTAGTCAGGGCAGGGCGGCACGTCAACGCGCCGCTCAACGTGCTGCCGGTTTGTAATCGGCAGGAGCCACACATGGAATGAGTCTCTCACTAGCCCGCAACGCCTCCGTCTTCGGTGGCCCCGCCAGTTGCAAACTGGCAGCACGTTATGCCTGCCTGCCTTGCCGAAACTTGTCCAGCGCCACGGCCAGCACGATGACAATACCGATGATGATTTCTTGCATGTAAGTCGGCCAGCCCATCTGGTTCGAGCCGTTGCGCAGGACGGCCATAATCACCGCGCCGATCATCGAGCCGAGAATGCTTCCGGTGCCGCCACTCAGGCTCGCGCCACCGATGACGACGGCGGCGATGATGTCGAGTTCGAGGCCGATGGCCACCGTCGGATCACCTTGCGTGAGACGCGAGAGTTGCATGAGACCCGCGGCGCCGAAGAGCAATCCCGCCAGCGAGTAGATGATCACCTTCTGCATCGGCACGCGGATTCCGCACAAGCGCGCCGTGGCTTCGTTCGATCCAATCGCGAAGACGTAGCGGCCAAAAACAGTTTGGCGCAATACCACAGCCATGATGATCGCCAGCACGACAGCGATCCAAACGCCCGTCGGTAACGGAAAAAAATTGTACGGTTCATCCAACGCCATGATCGTGTTCACCGCGGCCTTCTCGTCGTAGTTGACCGTTTGATTCTGTCCAAGCCACTTAGCCACTCCACGCGCCACGCCCATCATGCCCAGCGTGACGATGAAGGGCATCATGCGCAGTCCAGCGACGAGCGAGCCATTGATCGCACCGACCAGCCCGCCGGCGAGAACGGTGATCGCAATCACCGCCGGCGTGCTCCACGGCTGCGACAGCGAAAGCAGCTTGGCCCCAACGACACTCGTCAGCGCCACGATCGAGCCAACGCTCAAGTCGATGCCGCCGCTGACAATGATCAGCGTCATGCCCAGCGCGCCGATGGCGACGATGACAGTTTGCGTGAGGACGATTTTGAAATTGCCGCCGGTCAAGAACACCTCGCGCACTTCCGGTTTGATGGAAAAAATGCCGATGACGAACAAGAGGCCAAGGAATGGGCCAAGCACCGTCAGAAGTTGTCGTAAGCCGAAACGGTTCATGCCTCGTTCATCGATTCGCCGCTCCGACGGCGGCGGCGATGATGCTGTGCTCCGTCCATTCGCCCACCGGTTTCGCTTCGCTCAAAATCCCTCGGCACATCACGCCCACTGTGTCGCAGACGCCGAGCAATTCCGGCAAATACGAACTGACAAACACGACGGACTTCCCGCGCCCGGCCAATTCGCCCATGAGCCGATAAATCTGCGCCTTGCTGCCCACGTCGATCCCGCGCGTCGGTTCATCGAGCAGGAAAATCTTCGCATCGTGATGCAGCAGCCGGCCAATCGCGATCTTCTGCTGGTTGCCGCCGGACAATTCTCCAATGGGCTGCGACGCGTCGCGCGCGCGAACTTGCAGTTGGGTCATCCATTCCTGCGTGCGCTGTCGTTGTCGTCCCGCGCTGACGAATCCCGCCGTCGCGACCGGCGCATAGCTCGTGATGGTTAAATTATCCGCCAGCGAGCGGTTCAACATCAGTCCTTCTTCCTTCCGGTTCTCGCTGAGCAAACCCATGCCTTCGTCCAGGCGTCGCGATGGACTCACGTGCGTCCGCTCACGTCCGCTGACGAAGACCGTGCCGTCGCGAACGCGGTCCAATCCAAACAACGCGCGCAATGTCTCCGTGCGTCCTGCGCCCACGAGGCCGGCGATTCCAAGAATCTCGCCTTCGTGCAACGTAAAGCTGACTGAGCGAGGCCTGATCGTGCCGGAAATGTTGCGCACCTCGAGTACCGGTGCGCCGAGCCGATGATTTGTGCGCGGATAAATTTCCGTAAGATCACGGCCCACCATCGCGCGAATGATCTCCGAGAGTTTCGCATCCGCCATCTCACCAGTCACGACGCTCTCACCGTCGCGCAGCACCGTGTAACGCTGGGCGATGCGCTGGCACTCTTCGAGAAAGTGGCTGATGTAAACGACACTCACGCCGCGCCCGCGCAAACGGTTGATGACGGTGAACAAGTTCTCCGTGTCCGCCTGCGCCAGACTGCTCGTCGGCTCGTCCATGATGAGCACCTTCGGTTCGCCAATCAGC
>DATHKK010000294.1:0-4949 GCA_035489355.1 Candidatus Limnocylindria bacterium | reverse complement strand
CGTCGTGCTCTGCAAGCGCGAAGGCATTGTCGACCAGGTCGACTCCGAACGCATTATCGTGCGCGTGGAATCCGATCACTCGGGCGTACTCAGCCGTGAAGTGGGCGCGGACATCTATCAGCTCACGAAGTTCAAGCGTTCCAACCAGAACACCTGCATCAACCAGAAGCCTCTTGTTCGCGTGGGCGACCGCGTGAAAAAGGCCCAGGTTCTTGCCGATGGTCCTTGCACCGAACGCGGCGAGCTCGCTCTGGGCCGCAATGTGCTCGTGGCTTTCGTACCCTGGCGCGGTTACAACTTCGAAGACGCCATCCTCGTCAGCGAAAAGCTGGTGAAAGAGGATTACTACACCTCAATTCACATCGAGGAGTATGAAATTGAAGCCCGCGACACCAAACTCGGACCCGAGGAAGTTACTCGCGATATCCCCAACATCAGCGAATCGTTCCTGCGCAACCTGGACGAAAGCGGCGTCATCCGTATCGGCGCCGTAATCAAACCGGGCGACATCCTGGTCGGCAAAGTTACGCCCAAGGGCGAAACCACGCTGACGCCGGAAGAAAAACTGCTGCGCGCCATCTTCGGAGAAAAAGCCGGCGATGTTCGCGACGCGTCTCTGTACTGCCCGCCGGGCATTGAGGGCACCATCGTCGACGTCAAAATCTTCACTCGCAAGGGTGGAGAAAAGGACGAGCGCCACAAGGCCATTGAAGCGACGCAGGTTTTTAAACTCGAACGCAACTTGGCCGATGAAATCCGCATCCTCACAGACGAACGCCTCAAGCGGTTGTCGGATTTGCTGGGCGGCAAGATTCTGCAGGCCGACTTGCACGATGAAAAGACCAACAAGCGCCTCTTGACCAAGGGTGCCGAGCTCACGCGTGAACTGATCGAAAAGATCTCCACGCGCAACCTCAAGCGCCTGAAGCTCAACGAACGCGATCCGTTGCTCATCGAGAAAATCGAAGAAGTCGAAGAAATGACTTCCCGGCAAATCGATGTGTTGCGCAAGATCACCGAAGAGCGCAAGGAAAAACTCAAAAAGGGCGACGAACTGCCCCCGGGCGTCATCAAGCTGGTCAAAGTCTATATCGCCATGAAGCGCAAGCTTTCCATCGGCGACAAGATGGCCGGCCGCCACGGCAACAAGGGGGTCATCGCTCGCATCGTTCCCCAGGAAGACATGCCGTACATGCCCGACGGCACTCCGGTTGAAATCGTTCTCAACCCGCTCGGTGTTCCTTCGCGTATGAACGTCGGACAGGTTCTTGAAACCCACCTGGGCTGGGCCGCCAAAGAACTCGGCAACAGCCTCAAGCGCTTGCTCAGCAAGGAAGTTCGCGCTGAGGCCGTGCGCCGGTGGTTCCGCGAAGTCTTCTCGGACACTACGATCTGGAAGACGCTTTCCAAGCTCGACGACGATGAGTTGCTCGAGTACGCCGAAGGGTTCCGCGAAGGCATTCCATTCGCCACGCCGGTTTTCGACGGCGCTCGCGAAACGGAAATTCGCCACTTGCTCGAAGTTGCGGGTCTTCCGCACGCTGGAAAGATCAACCTCTTTGACGGTATGAGCGGCGACATGTTTGATCAGCCGGTCACGGTCGGCTACATCTACATGCTCAAGCTGTCCCATCTCGTCGACGATAAGATCCACGCTCGTTCCATCGGGCCCTATTCGCTCATCACCCAGCAGCCGCTCGGCGGCAAAGCGCAGTTCGGTGGTCAGCGCTTCGGCGAAATGGAAGTCTGGGCCCTGGAAGCCTACGGCGCGGCGCACATCTTGCAGGAGTTGCTCACGGCAAAGTCGGACGACGTCTATGGCCGCGCGAAAATTTACGAGGCCATCGTCAAAGGTGAACCCGGAATTGAACCGGGGGTTCCTGAATCGTTCAACGTGCTGGTTCGCGAGTTGCAGTCGCTGTGCTTGGATGTCGAGCTGATGAAGCGGCAAAAACCGCCAGCAGAAAAAGCGGCCGACTAAAACGCACACCCAGGTTAGGGGCTCGCTACTTTCTAGCCCCGCTTGGCAACCGAGTTTACTTTCGTAGTTTTGGCAGTTGGGTTCTCAGCCGGTCCGGTGCTTCCCACCGGGCCGCAGCCCGCAGCCGCAAGGCGGCGGGAGGGAGGAAACAACCTTGTATCGCAGCAGCCCTTATGATCGCGCAAGTTTGATTGCTGATTTCGATTCGATTCGCATCAGTCTCGCGAGTCCGGAAAAAATTCGCTCCTGGTCCCACGGCGAAGTTACCAAGCCGGAGACCATCAACTACCGCACCTTTAAGCCCGAGCGGGACGGCCTGTTCTGCGCCAAGATTTTTGGCCCCGTCACCGACTGGGAATGCTTGTGCGGAAAATATAAACGCATGAAGCACCGCGGCGTCATTTGCGACAAGTGCGGAGTGGAAGTCACGCTCAGTAAGGTTCGCCGGGAACGCCTCGGCCACATTGAGCTGGCTTCACCTTGCTCGCACGTGTGGTTCTTCAAGGGTCTTCCCAGCCGCATCGGCTACCTGCTCGACATCTCGATGCGCGACCTCGAACGCATTCTGTACTTCGAAGCGTTTGTCGTCGTAGACGCCGGCGAAGTCGCCATTCTTCGCGAGCGCGAAGTTTTGCTCGAAGACAAGTATCGTGAACTCCAGAAGGAATATCCTGGCCAGTTCACCGCCAAGATGGGCGCCGAAGCCATCAAGGAACTTCTCCGCCGCGTTGAAGTGGACAAGCTTTCCGAGGAACTTCGCGAAAAAATGAAGACCGATCCGTCGCTGCAAAAGCGGATCAAGTTCGCCAAGCGCCTTAAAGTGCTCGAAGCCTTCCGCAAGAGCGGCAACAAGCCGGAATGGATGATTCTGGACGTCATCCCGGTGCTTCCGCCGGAACTCCGCCCCCTCGTGCCTCTCGACGGCGGCCGCTTCGCTACTTCCGATTTGAACGATCTCTATCGCCGGGTCATCAACCGCAACACCCGGTTGAAGAAGCTCATGGAACTCCGCGCACCGGACGTTATCGTCCGCAACGAAAAGCGCATGCTGCAGGAAGCGGTGGACGCGCTGTTTGACAACGGCCGTCGTGGCCGCGTTCTGCGCGGAACCAACAATCGTCCTCTCAAGTCCTTGTCCGATACGCTCAAGGGCAAGCAGGGACGTTTCCGCCAGAACCTGCTCGGTAAGCGCGTTGACTACTCGGGCCGTTCGGTCATCGTGGTCGGCCCGGAACTGAAACTTCACCAGTGCGGTCTTCCCAAGAAGATGGCGCTCGAGCTCTTCAAACCGTTCATCTATCACAAGCTCGAAGCCCAGGGACACTGCACCACCATCAAGCAAGCCAAGGAGATGGTCGAGCAGCAGGAAGCCGTGGTGTGGGACATCCTTGAAGATGTCATCCGCGAACATCCCGTAATGCTCAACCGCGCTCCCACGCTGCATCGCCTCGGTATTCAGGCCTTTGAACCGGTTTTGGTCGAAGGCAAGGCCATTCGCATTCACCCGCTGGTCTGCACCGCGTTCAACGCGGACTTTGACGGCGACCAGATGGCCGTGCACATTCCGCTTTCGCCCGAATCGCAAGTCGAAGCGTCGGTCTTGATGCTCAGCTCGCGCAATATTCTCTCGCCGGCCCACGGTCTGCCGCTTGCCGTGCCGTCGCAGGACATGGTTCTGGGTATCTATTACCTGACCAAGTCCAAGCCCGGCGCCAAGGGCGAAGGCCGCGTATTCGGAGCTACCGATGAAGTAGTCCTTGCGCTCGAAGCCGGCGAAGTCGAACTTCTCACTCCGATTCGTTTGCGTTACTCCGGTGAAGTGATCGACCTCACCACCGCCTACGACAACCAGGACGTGCCCCACACCGTACCCGTGAAGATGGAGCGCCAGTTTATTCAGACCACGGTTGGCCGCGTTATTTTTAACTCGCACTTGCCGGATAAATTCCCGTTCGTCAACGGTCTGCTCAAGAAAAAGGGCGTGCAACAACTGGTGTACTACGCCTACTTGCGCTTCGGCCTGGAAGACACGGTCGTGTTGCTCGATCACTTGAAGGAACTCGGCTTCCACTACGCCACCAAGTCCGGCATCTCGATCGGCATCGATGACATGCTCATCCCGAGCGACAAGTACAAGCTCGTGGAAAACGCCGAAAAGGAAGTCGTCAAGGTGCAGCAGCAATACCTCGACGGCGCCATCACCAACGGCGAACGCTACAACAAAGTCATCGCCATCTGGGGCGACATTACCGAACGCGTCGCGGACGAAATGTTCAAAGCCCTGGAAAACCAGGACAAAGAGGGAAACATCAACCCCGTCTACGTTATGGCGGACTCCGGAGCCCGCGGTTCCAAACAGCAGATCCGCCAGCTTTCCGGCATGCGTGGTTTGATGGCCAAGCCCAGCGGCGAGGTCATTGAAACGCCCATCACTTCCAATTTCCGCGAAGGCCTTACCGTGCTGCAGTACTTCATCTCCACGCACGGCGCGCGTAAAGGTCTGGCCGATACGGCTCTCAAGACCGCCGATTCGGGCTACCTCACGCGCCGCCTGGTGGACGTCGCGCAAGACGTAATCATCAACGAGCGCGATTGCGGCACCTCGGACGGCATTTTCGTCGAACCCATCATTGAAGCCGGCGTTGAAGTCGAACCGCTCCGCGACCGCATCGTGGGTCGCGTGTCGCTCGACAAGATCAAAGACTTCGAAGGCACGGTCATCGTGGACGTGAACCAGGAGATCACCGAAGAACTCGCGAACCAGGTGCAGGGCGCTGGTATCGAACGCGTCCGCATTCGTTCCGTGCTGACTTGCGAATCCCGCCGCGGAGTTTGCGCGCTGTGCTATGGCCGCAATCTGGCAAGCGGCCGCATGGTCGAACTTGGCGAAGCGGTCGGCGTTATCGCTGCGCAGTCCATCGGCGAACCGGGCACCCAGCTCACCATGCGTACCTTCCATATCGGAGGG
>DATHKK010000293.1:0-3019 GCA_035489355.1 Candidatus Limnocylindria bacterium | reverse complement strand
CGAGGTTGCGTGTCTTTTGAAAATTCTCCTGTGTCGTGAAATACAAATCGTGAACGCGCTTGAACAACGGTTGCAGATCGATGAACGCCACTTTGTTCTCGTCTTTGGAAATCACCACCGCGTAACCGGCAGTGCTCGCGTAGCCAGCGTTCCTGCCGGTGCGAAAGGAGTCGCGGGTTTCCTGCTGCGAAGGATCCCACGCGCTGAGCATGGCGACGTTGCCATCTCGACCGAAAACCCAGCGGCTGGCGTCGTTACCCGCAGCGGCGACGCCGGTGGGAAACTCCATGCCGGGCAGATCGATGTAGCCCAGCAACTTCATATCAGAGAGCCAGGCCGTTCCCGGCAGACATGGATACTTGTCCTGCCAATCATGGACGAACCCGGACCAGCCGCCGTTCTGCAATGCAATCACGGCCACCTGCCCCTTTTTTGTTTGCACGTCCGTGAGCGTGACCAGGGCGAATTCACTCTTCGAAGTCAGCGTTACTGCGGTCAGGACTTTGTTCGATGGGAATTGCCACGTCGGGTTCGTGCCCGAGGCCGTGTGAGTTCCAGCGGAGCCAACGAGTCCCGATGAAAAAATGATCACGCCGCAGTTCGCCCAACCGCCCATGCCGCGCGCCATCCCGATGGGCATGCCAGGTTTGCCGCCTCGCGCCGACGCGATCCAATTTTGGGAAACGGGTTCCGGTCGAAAGCCTCCCCACCATGGCGGCTCGGGCCGTTCGCTGAACGTGCCGTGCATCCATTCCAAAATGTGAACGCGATCCACACCGAAAGCGCCGGGGTCGGGCGCGTATAAAAGTTGTCCTTGCGTGCTGCTGTAGAGGCCGGGATCCAAAACCCACGGTCCGCCGAGTTGATACGGACGTCCGATCGCGTCCTGCCTCGTCGGGATCATCCAGACGTTCGGGAAAGTTTCGGCGGGAGAATTGGAATGATAGAACGCGTAGTCAGGTCCGAGCCGGCGATCCATTCCCGCATTGCTGAAGTCCTGCAATTGAAGCCGCACCACCGCGCGATCCAAGGTCGCAGCGACAGCATCATCACCGCAGAACATCACAGCCGAAATCGTGCAGGCGCAGCGCACCGCAGCCAGGTCATGGAACAAACGCATCGCGAGAGAAGTAGCACACGGTAGAGGAGACGCCATTGTTTCGGTCGATTCGCGGTGCGTGCTCGCCCAATACTCATTGCAACTCGCCAGAGGACTGGGCCTCTCGCAACGAACAAACCTCACGAATAAGTTGAACCGCACGATGAATCCGGCGAAGGGTTTCGGCCCCCAAGGACCTGGGCGAGAGAACCGAAACAACGATGAAGAACCAAATCCTCCTGTTGATGCTGACATCTGGTGGAACACAGCTAAGCCACGCGCAAACACCTCCAGGTGTTCAATGGGAACGAAGTTTTGGCGGAAGCGATGCGGACGCGGGGAGCATCGTGAAATCAACAAGCGACGGCGGTTACATTCTCGGCGGCTATTCCTATTCTGATATTTCCGGATCGAAGACCACGTCGTGTTTTGGCCTGGGCGATTACTGGGTGGTGAAACTCGACGCGAGCGGCAACAAGCAATGGGACCAATCCTGCGGTGGCAATCAATTCGACGGCATCCAGGCGCTGCAACAGACGAGCGACGGCGGCTACCTTCTCGGCGGCATTTCTTTTTCCGACGCGTCGGGCAACAAGGCCAGCGCCAGCCAGGGCGCGGGTGATTTCTGGATCGTCCGGCTGAGCGCCAGCGGGAACAAGCAATGGGACAAAACTTTTGGCGGCACCAATCTCGACAGTCTCACCGCTCTGTCACGCACCAGCGACGGCGGCTGCGTCCTCGGCGGCACGTCCTTTTCGGGCATTTCGGGCAACAAGAGCAGCGCGGGGTTCGGTCCCGACTCGGGCGACTACTGGATGGTGAAACTCGATGGGAACGGGAGCAAGCAATGGGAAAAATCTTTTGGCGGCAATGATCTCGATGAGCTGCACGGTCTTCAGCAGACCAGCGATGGCGGCTACATTCTGGGCGGGCATTCTTCTTCCGGTGTCTCCGGCAACAAGACGAGCGCCAATCTGGGAAACGGCACGAGCGATTATTGGATCGTGAAGCTCGATGCCGGCGGCAACAAGCAATGGGAGAAGACGTGCGGAGGCAACGATGTGGATGAACTTTACGCCATCCAGCAAACCATTGATGGCGGTTACATTCTCGGCGGACATTCCTATTCGGGCGTGTCCGGCCACAAGACCAGCGGCAGCTTTGGCTCGCATGATTATTGGGTAGTGAAACTGGATTCCAACGGGAACAAGCAATGGGACCAATCGTGCGGCGGAGAGGACGAGGACAGGCTCATCAGCGTGCAGCAGCGAACGGATGGCGGGTACGTGCTCGGCGGCGTTTCGTTCTCCGGCGTGTCGGGCAACAAGACAAGCGCGAGCGGCGCGGCGGATTCGGGCGATTACTGGATCGTGAGCCTGGATGCGAACGGGAACAAACAGTCCGAACAATCGTTGCGCCGCGGTTACGGCGATGAATTTTCCCGACTTCAATCCACGCCCGACGGCGCTTCCGTTCTCGCAGGCCTGGCCAGTTCCTTCGCGTCGGCGGATGTGGATTACGCCGTGACGAAGCTGATGGGCTTGCTGCGTTTCAACTGGTCTTCATTCGGCGCAGACCGCGTGTATCGCGCGCAACTCACAGGCGCGTCCGGGGCGAACTACATTCTGCATGCGTCCACCAACTTGGTTCACTGGAGGCCGCTCGCGACGAACCGCGCCGCGAATGGTGTCGTGGACTTTGTCGATGCCGCGGCCGCGAGTTTCCCGAAACGTTTCTACCGCGTTCAGCCGGCGGATAACTGAAAGGTTCCGCATCGAGTGCGTTGTTTGAGAATTGGGAGGTTGGAATTTGTTGGGATTTGGGGTTTCCGGCGCACTACGTCGCCCACGCGGGTGGAAATGATTTTTCGTCCTTCTCTGGCACTTTCTTCAACAACCCGATCACAATGAACAAAAGGCC
>DATHKK010000292.1:0-8523 GCA_035489355.1 Candidatus Limnocylindria bacterium | reverse complement strand
GCAGCCACGTAGGTTCAGTTTCGTGCAAGACGGCGAGCTTCTTGCGTGCGAGGAGCAGAATCCATTCACGCAAGCTGATGAGGAAAATGGCGGCGACGAGCGCGAGGAAGAAAGCCGTGACGAAGGCATCGAGCGTGAGATTGAATTTCTGTTTGGTGAGTTGAGCGATGGCTTTGGTTTGCGCGGGGATTTGTTCAGCGGGAATGCTTCCGAGCTTGCCGCGCAGTTCTTCGCGTTTCGTCTCTGCGGCTTTCGCGCCGGCGAGGAATCCTATCCTGGGATCGCTGCTGGCAATCTTTTGCACGCTCGCGGTCCCGGTCACGGTCAGCAGCCACAGCAGCGGAATCAACGTGACGAGCGCGAAGGCGGGCGAGCGCAGGCGAGCGTTGGAGGTGGACGTTTCCAGTGTCATTTTCAAAATCACCGTTGTGGCGAGGCAGAGCGCGACGGCGGCCAGCAGTTGATTGGCAATGCCGAAGATCGGCCACAGCGCTTTGATCCCTCCGTCCGGATCGTAAACGGCCGCGATGAGAAAGTATCCCCACGCCGCGACGACCAGAAAGCTTGCAATGAGATTGGCGGTGGTGCTGCGCACGTTGCCCAGCGGTTTCCATACGTGGCCGAGCGCGTCCTGTAACAAGTAGCGCCCTACGCGCGTGCCGGCGTCTAGCGTCGTAAGAATGAACAGCGCCTCGAACATGAGCGCGAAATGGTACCAGATGCCGAGCCAGCGTTCGCCAACGATTTTGGAAAACAAGTTCGCCATGCCAACGGCGAGCGTGGCAGCGCCGCCGGTGCGGCCATAGAGCGTTTCCTCTTTCACCTCGCGCGCGAGTGCGGTCATGCGCTCGGTCGTGAGCGCGAATTCAGGGCCGTATGCATTCACTTTCGCGACCGTAGCCGTGGCGACAGCGGCTGCGTCTGCGCCTGGAACTTTGATGTTCATCGCGAGATACACGCCGGGTTCCAGAGTGCAGGCGGCGATCATCGCCATGATCGCGACGAGAGATTCAAGGCACATGGCGCCGTAACCGACGGGCCGCGCATAACTTTCGCGCGTGATGATCTTCGGCGTGATGCCGCTGCTGATCAGCGTGTGGAATCCGCTGATGGCTCCACACGCGATCGTGATGAAACAGAATGGAAAAAGTTTTCCGGGCACGACCGGGCCGGTGCCGTCGATGAATTGAGTCAGGGCTGGCATTTGCAGTTTCGGCAACACCAGAAGCACTCCGAGCGCGAGCAGGATAATCGTGCCGAGTTTCATGAAGGTGCTCAGGTAATCGCGCGGCGCGAGGAGCAGCCAGACCGGCAGCACGCTGGCGGCGAAGGCGTAACCGATGACCGACCACGCCAGCGTCGGTGCGCTCCATTTGAAAAGAGACTTGAGCGTCGCGTGTTCGGAAACGAATTGGCCGCCCCATACGGCGAGCAGCAACAGCGTGACGCCGATGATGGAACCCTCAAGCACCTTGCCCGCCCGAACCCATCGCAGGTATCCGCCCATCAACAGTGCGATGGGAATCGTGGCGGCCACGGTAAAAACGCCCCACGGCGAATCGGCGAGCGCGTTGACCACGACCAACGCCAGCACGGCGAGGAGAATGATCATAATCGAGAGAATCGCGATGACGCCGATGGCACCTGCGGCTGGGTTCAATTCGTCACGGACCATCTGCGCCAGCGATTTGCCGTCGCGCCGGATGGATGAGAACAGAATGACGAAATCCTGGACCGCGCCGCCGAGAACCACGCCAATCAAGATCCATAGTGTCCCCGGCAGGTAGCCGAATTGCGCCGCCAGCACTGGGCCGACGAGTGGACCTGGCCCCGAGATCGCAGCGAAGTGATGGCCAAAGACGATCCACTTGTTCGTCTTCACAAAGTCCTTGCCGTCATCGTGAACTTCGCACGGCGTCGCGCGCCGATCGTTTAACGCCAGCACGCGTGCGGCGATCCATTTGGAGTAAAAGCGATAGCCGATGGCGTAGGTGCAAATCGCAGCGACGAGAATGTAAGCGGAATTGATCGGCTCATGGCGTTTGAGCGCGAGTGTGGCGTAAGCACCCGCGCCCAGGAGCACGAGACTGAGCCACAGCAGGGCCGAGAGCATTTTCTTCATACGGCAGTGTGAGAATCATTTCGCGTGACGGAAGCGAAGGCAACGCAGGAGTGAATCATTTCGGCAATTTGCAGCGGCAAAGAGCATCTTCCTTAAGTTTTGCCTCCGACTTTCCGATCTTGTTTCTGCCGAGGCGCTTGCCCCCGGCACAAAGATTTGAGCATGACCACGACGCTGAATCCGGGTGAAGAGTCTCAGTTGTTACAGACAATTGAGATGTTCGAGGTGATCACCCAGTCGCAGCCCCAGGATTATCAGTCGCTGGAAATCCTGAAGGAGGCGTACATGAAACTCGGCCGTGAGGACGAGTTGGTGGAAACCTCGCGGCGCATCGCGCAAGCCTACGTTCACCTTGGCCAGCTTTCTTCCGCGATTCTCGAATACGAAAGCATCTTGCAACGCCGTCCCGATGATGCGGACGTGCTGGCCGCGCTCGGGGAAATCGAAAGCAAGGCGAACAGCCTGAGCGATTCGTTGCCCGCGCTGGAGATCGCCGAACCGGTGGAACGCGTTCAACCGACCGAGTCTGCGTTCAAAGGCCCGGCCAAAGCGATCCCGACAGACATCGATGACGGCAAATCCACGATGCACAAGCTGTTCGTGGACAGCAAACTGATCGCCCAGGGTGATTTTGATTTGTGCTGGCAGACTCCCAACATGCACCTGCCGCCGGGCCGTCCGATCGACCCGTTTATCCAATTGCTCGCGGACAAGGGCACGTCTGCCGTCGAAAAATCTTTGCGGCTCCTTTCGGAAAAGGCGCGGCTCGGCTACCTGCCGTTGGACAAGTACGATGTCGATTTGGATCTCACGCGTTCCTTCCCGATGGAAACCTGCCAGCGCTGGTGCGTGCTGCCGTTCGACAAGATGAGCAAGTCCGTGCTCGTGGCGACGGCAAATCCTTTCAATCGCCAGGCGGCAAAAGAGATCGAGGCGGCGACACAGGCGCGGCTGCTTTGGTATCTCGCGCCGCCCGTGGACATTATCAAATGGTTGAAGCGCGCTTTCCGCTGATATGGCTGTTCCTCTAAAATCTTTTGGTGAACGCATCGCCGACGCCCTGGTCGAGGATGGGTTGCTGACGGTGAAGCAAGTCGAAGAACTGCTCGATCAGCAAAAGAAGGAAGGCGTGCGCCTGCTGAAGCTCGTGACCGGCAAAGGTTACGTGAGCGAGCAGGACCTTGCGGTTTCCATGGGGCGCGTGTTGAACGTTCCGCCCGTGAATCTCAGCCGCGCCAACATTCATTCCGACCTTTCCGATTTGCTCCCGATTGAAGTGGCGAGCAACTACCGGGTTTGTCCCGTCTCACGCCTGGAAAACCGTCTGTTCCTAGCGATGGCCGATCCGTTGAACGTCCTCGCCATCGACGACGTCCGGCGGATTACGAAGCTCGAGATCGTGCCGATGATTGCGGCCGAGCGCGCCATCACCGACAAGTTGCACCAGATCGAAGGCGCCAAGAGCGGCACGATGGAGGACATCATTCAGGACGCCGAAAAGCAGGCGGCCGATGAAGCCGACGGCCTAGAGACGATCAAGGAAGTGGTCGAAGAACTGAACATTGACCAGATCTCCGCCTCGTCGGAAGAAGCGCCGGTCATCAAGCTCGCGAATCTGATCATCGTGCAGGCGATTAAGGAGCGCGCCAGCGACATTCATATCGAGCCATTCGAAAAAATGGTACGGCTGCGCTACCGCGTGGACGGCATTCTGATGGATCGCACGCCGCCGCCGAAAAATTTGCAGGTCCCGCTCATGTCGCGCATTAAGATCATGAGCACCCTGGACATTGCCGAGCGCCGCCTCCCGCAGGACGGCCGCATGCGCGTGAAGGTCAATGGGCGAGACTACGATCTGCGCGTGTCCTTTATCCCGACCGTGCATGGCGAAAAGGTCGTGCTGCGCGTGCTCGATAAATCGAACTTGTCCGCCACGATGGAAAAGCTGGGGATGGATCAGGAAACGTTCCGGCGCTTTGCCTCGGCCGTTGCCGCCCCGCACGGACTGCTCCTCGTTACCGGACCGACCGGTTCTGGAAAGACCACGACCCTTTATTCGGCGCTCAACGAGCTGAACAATCCCGAGTACAACATTGTGACCGTCGAGGACCCGGTCGAATTCCAGGTGCCCGGCATCAACCAAGTCCCGGTGCGCAAAGAAATCGGGCTGACGTTTGCCAACTCGCTGCGGTCCATCCTGCGTCAAGACCCGGACATCGTGATGATCGGTGAAATCCGTGATACCGAGACGGCGGAAATCGCCGTGGAGGCCGCGCTCACTGGCCACCAGGTGCTCAGCACGATGCACTGCAATGACGCCGCCGGTGCCATCGCGCGTCTTGACGACATGGGCATCGCGCCTTTCCTGATTTCGTCCTCAGTCATCATTGCGTGCGCGCAACGTCTCGTGCGTCGCATTTGTCTGGGCTGCAAAGAACCGGTCACTTATCCGTCACAAATGTATAAGGACCTTGGCATCCCGCAGGGTTACTTCGAAGGCGCGCAGATTTTTCGCGGACGCGGTTGCGAGCGTTGCAACAACACGGGCTATGCCGGCCGTATGGCGATCATCGAAGCGATGACCATCACCGATGAGATTCGCAAGATGATCATCTCGCGTGCGTCGGCGATGGACATCGGCAATCTCGCCATCAGCCAGGGCATGAAGACTCTTCGTTTGGTTGCGCTGGAAAAAGTCAAAGAGGGACTCACGACGCTGGAGCAAGTGCTCGTGGTGACCGCCGCGGGCCACTGATCCGAGGCTGGGCGGTTAAGGCTTCGCGTCGGCGTTGAGCTGATTCGTTTTTCCGGAGAGTTCGAGCAAAGCCGCATGCACCGTCGCCGCGGCGTCCGGTCCAACGGAATTGATTTCTCCATACGGCGCGCGTTTCGCTCCATTCAAATAAGGCTTCTTCCGATCGTATTGGCTGCGAGGAATGATGTAGCCGATCTCATCGTTCGCCAGACCGAAGATGAATTTGATCTTGCCCGGCATGAACTCGCGGATCGGTGGGACTTCAACCACGTTGGTTTGATAGTCCGCGCCCTCCGGTGTTTCGATTCCGCCATTCACAATCTCCGGATAAATCTCGCCCGGAATGCATGCGATGCTGGCTTGGCCCAGCGTGATGAGCGCCACTTCGCTGCGAATGTGTTTCCATCGGACGTGACCCCGATCGAGCAGCCCAACGACGGGCGCGGCCAAAAAGCCATTGTTGTCGAGTGGCAGTTCGATCGTGCGCGCGCGAATGGAAAGCGGAGCATTCTCGGACACCGGCGCGTTCGTCATTTCCAGCTTCGGCAGCACGCGCGCCGCGATTGCGCGCCCGAGAGCGCGCGCTTTGCGATGCGACGGCTCCGTGTAGTCCTGATCGAGAAACGGATCGCGCACCGTCACTTTCGGCGTCGTGCTCATGAGTCCGCCGATGGCGCCATTGACGTAGAGATGAATGCCGCCGACACCCGAGCGCAGCATCAGGTCGCCTTCGTAAACCCCATTCTCCAGCACTTCACGCAAATAACCCGGAAAGTCCGCCGTGATCTCCGTGTTCTTCGACCATACCGTTTCCGGGTGGTTGGCCCAGCCGACAAGAGAACCGATCGTCGCGCCGTTGGCCGGACTCGTGAAGTGCATCACGCGAATATTCGGATCGAACACGGCTGGCTCGCGGGTGTCCGCCACGAGACCATCGGGCTCCGTCGGGATTTCGTGAAACGCCACGCGCGCCGGCTGCAAGGCGACGGCTGCCTCGTCCAACGCCTGCGCCGTGGCCGAGATGACGCGCGCGCGATACGTAGCATCCACTCCGGTCTGAAAATAGTTCGGTCCCCACAAACCCAGCAGGTCGGGCGTGGAGTGATTGTGCGTCGAGCAAACGATTGTGTAATCGAGTTGTGATTTGGGCGCGACTTTCCGCCGGACGGAAATGACGTCGTCGTGGAAAAGGCCGATCGCATCGATGGCCACGATGCCGAGCCGCGTATGACCGTCATCCACCACGCAAGCGATGGCCCACAAATCGTCGTGGATGCCGGTGGCCGCGCGATGCTGATTGAAACCCGCGAGCCAGATGGGGTGGTTGGTGTCGGAGAGGTCCGGATTGATTTTGATTCGGGCGAAACCCACGCGGAGCGGCAGTGATTCTGTGAAAGCGGTGGCATTGCCATCGATATTCACGTCCACCTTGTAACCGGGATTGCGATCATGAAACGCGTAGAAGCAACGCAGCGCCGTGGCCCCGACGAGCACCAGCAACAAGAACCCCAACACGCGCAAGATGCGGCGCGTGATGCGGCGCAGCCATGTTGAACATGAACGTGGTGTGGAACTCATAAGAGCAATGCGTTTCCCATCTCGACACGTTAGCTGAGCACAGCCGGCGGCCGCTTAGCCAGAATGTTCAACTGCGCCATTTGCGGATCGATTCCTCCGGGAAGGTACGAATTGCGACGGCACGAGGGGAGGTTTGCATCCGTTTGAAAAATGGCCGCCAGTGTCAGGAGGACAGGCCTCTCGACTGAAAATCCGTTTCTTCGTCGTCGGCTACAACCCAATGGCGCTTGTGAACGGGAGCGTCAGCTTTTGCCGCCGAACAAAGCCGCCGCGCGCCGTTCGAGTTCCGCCTGCGAAACGTCCTCGGTGTGCGTGGCAATGGTCCACTGGTGGCCAAACGGATCGGCGATCGTCCCGGATCGATCTCCGTAGAATTGATCCTGAATCGGTTTCAACACTTTCGCGCCCAGTGACAACGCGCGGGCTACAACCGCGTCCACGTCCTCGACGTAAAGCATCAGCGAAACCGGCGTGCCGCCGACAGTCTGCGGGCTGCGCGCGTCGCATTCCGGAAACTCATCCGCCAGCATCACACGCGAGTCACCGAACTGAATTTCGGCGTGTCCCACTTTTCCACCGGGCGCGCCCATGCGCATTAACTCAGCGCCTCCAAAGGCTTGCTTGTAGAACTCAATCGCCCGTGCGGCATCGCCCACGATGAGATACGGCGTGACGTGGTGGTAACCAGGAGGGAGATAGTTGGTCTTCATGCATCTTTGGAATTAGAGGAAAGGCATCCATGCGTCGATGCTGAAACTCAGGGTCATCAAACGGGAGTGGGAAACTCCATCAACGTGCTGTCAGTTTGTAACTGGCAGAGGCGCGCTGAGTTTAGAACGTGTGATTCCTTTCTCTGCGCGCTGGAATGGAGGCGACGCAGACTGCCGGGTGCAAACCGGCAGCAGGTTGCCAGAGCCTGCTGTCTCGTCCAGACGGCGCGTGTGTTCGGTTGCGCTTCTTGCACACGCGACCCACTCCGGCTTGCACCTGCACTGGCGGCATGCTCTGCTGGACGCACGCACGCAGCATCAGAGTGCTCTGTGGTCGTTTCGCAAGCAGCTAACATGTTTGGCCGTAAAGAAAAGAAACACAGCCTGTATTATCTCCTGCCGGGGATGACGCGGTCGAATCGTAACAAACGGCGTTTCCTGTTTTGGTGCGCCGTGGCCGTCGGCCTCGTCGTGTCCGCACTGGCGGGCGCGGCCATTTACTTCGTGAATCTGGGGCCGCGTCCGTAATCCTTGCTGCTCCGCTGGGGCCTTCACTTTGTGTGAAAGTTCCGATCCGTGCTCAGTCACGCGCTCTCCTTTTTCCTTCGTTCCTCGCGCGGCATTCGTTAAAGCCACGGCGTTCAATGAAATGCTTTGTCACAGGCGCCTCGGGGTTTATCGGTGCGAATCTTGTTCACGAGTTGAACGCGCGCGGGCACAGAGTGCGCGCGTTGCTCCGTCCGAATGCGGATGTCCGTGGGTTGTCCGGTGCTGATTTCGAACGGGCACCTGGCGACGTCAGCGATCGTGCGGCCCTGACTCAAGCGATGCGTGGCTGCGATTGGTGTTTCCACGTCGCCGCGAGTTATCACTTGTGGCTCAGCGATTACGCGCCGATGTACGCCGCCAATGTCGAAGGCACGCGCAACGTCATTGAAGCAGCAGCGGACGCGGGTTGCTCGCGCATCGTTTACACCAGCACGGTTGGCTGCATCGGTTTGCCGCGCGTGATCAATGGCGTTCTCGCGCCCACAGATGAGGAGACGCCTGTCGCCGAGACGCAGATGAGCAATCACTACAAGGTCTCCAAGTGGCGCGCAGAAGTGGTGGCGCGTGAACTGGCGGCGAAAGGTCTGCCGGTGATCATCGTGAATCCCAGCGCGCCCATCGGCCCTCGCGATGTGAAGCCGACACCGACAGGCCAAGTCATCGTCGATTTTCTGAACCGCGCGATGCCGGCGTATCTCGACACGGGCTTGAACTGGGTTCATGTGCGCGACGTGGCCGCGGGCCACGTGCTCGCCGCGGAGCGCGGACGACTCGGGGAGCGTTACATTCTTGGTCACGCTTTGGGAAAT
>DATHKK010000291.1:0-9033 GCA_035489355.1 Candidatus Limnocylindria bacterium | reverse complement strand
GGGCTTGCGCACCGTGACCGCGATGTGGTCGCCGCCGCTACCTTCCGCCGCCATGCCCTCCATGTAGTAGGTGCGCCCTGCCACCAGCGGGATGCTGGCGCTCAGCGTGGGAACCGACGAGCCAGGATCGGCCTGCGTCACATATCTGCGATAACCATTCCACGCGGGAATAGAGGTAATGAGAACTTTATTCGCCGGTGCGGAGTCCGTGCTCAGAAAAAGTTCACCGTGATCGTCCGAAGAAAAACCGAACTGGTAGTTGCCAGTAACCGGCGGCACAAATTGTCCGTAAACCCACATGCCGTAATTGTCAGTACCCGCATCGCCAAAAAGATTACCCCCCGGCACATCCGCAGCTTCGCTGGTGGTATATTCGAAGTCCGCCATGTTGGTGGATTGGCGTTGAGGAGCCGCGCAAGTGGCAATTTTATTGAGAAGCACATTGAAGTCGGCAGATCCGTCGAAACGTTTCATGGACAATCCCACCGCCGGGTTGAGGCCAGCAAAATGGGTGAACGTGCGATTGTCGGGATTAGGCACCAAGGGATTTGCCGAAGCATCGAGCACCCCTGTTACAGTCACGGTGTAGCTGCTCCCCACCGTCAGCGCCGACACATCGAGTCGAACCACGGTGTCCCCTGAACCGAAGAAGGAGGCGCCTGAAACAACCACGCCGCCGCTGACGGAGTACTTCAAGGGATCGATGGCGGTTGGCCCCATCGCTTTGGTGTAGGTCACATAAATGTGCCCGGCCAGGTCATTCCGCGAACTGATATCAACCAATTGAGGATTGGGGTTCACGGTCAAAGTGGCGGCCGAACTCGTCGCCACAGTTCCATTGACGGTGTTGCTGGCGAACAAAGTGTAAACGAGACCGTTGTCCGTCGTTAGCAAAGCTGGAGTGGTGTAGGTGGGAAAGGTGGCGCCCGGAATGGCCACACCATTGGTCCGCCACTGCAACGCCGCAAAGTCATAACCGCCCGCAACACCTGCGGCGAACGTAGCAGTCTGATTCACGAACTTGGATTGCGAGACGGGTTGCAACGTGAGTTCAATCGCATTGGAAGGACTGCCGAAATCACGAAACTCGGCGGTAGCCGTCAGCGGTGCGACGTTGTTGTGACTGCTGATCGCAAAGCCGAGAAGCGCCGTGGTCGGAATCACATTGGTAAACGCCGTGGCCGGATCGTTCGTAACGTTCATGTCGAACGCCTGGATCACGGTCCAATTGATGCCGTTGTTGCCGCTGTAGGTAACGACCGTATTGCTGGAGCGCGTCATGCGCATCCACGCGTTAGGGTAGGCCGGTGCAGCGCCGACAGTTTCGTGCTGACCACCCGTCACTCCACCGTGCAACGGATTGCCCGTCCGCCAAAACGTGTTGTGAGTGTTCACACCATTGGGGTTATCCGCGGGGAGAGGCGTCGGTCCGACAGGCGAAACGTAGGTTTGGATCGCCATCGTGGCAGGATCCAAACTTTCGGCCAGGCGGATGCCGGCCTTCGACCACCGATTCGCGGGCGTGATACTCACCGCGCGCACGCGCACATCGAAATCGCCCGTCTGAACGTAGTAAGCGAAGTGGCCCTGATCGTAATCGCCCCACATTTCATCACCACCACCCGTGATGGTGTAGGAACCCGGCCCATTCGTAATCGTCGATCCCGCGCCTGCTGGGGCGCGAATGTCAACGGGGGTGAATTGAGCCTGAGCAGCCCACGAGAACGTCGCGATGACGAGAGTTGCCGCGAGGAATTTTGTAAGGGAGGCACTACGCATATGGTTACCTTTGGTTGCCTGATTGGCCGTGCTCTTGGCCGAAAATTGTGTCCGCGAAAGGACTACAGATCGGATCGCATGCAGTTTTTGGCTGAGCATTTTGTGTTTGGATTGATGTGATTTGAACTCAGGAGTCGTGTTGGATGCAAGAAAAATTTTGTGGCGAGACCCGTAACATCAATAAGGGGCATCGTAACATCCGGGGCGGGACGGCTGTGATGCGGGGCGAAACAGCGTTGTTGCATTCCGCTGCTCTTGAGTAATGAACGGCCTTCGGAAACAGTAAACTCATGCGCTTGATACGAATCAGTTTCTTCTTCGCCGTCTTGTCGTTGCGTCATCTCCACGCGGCCGACATAGACGAGCAACAGCGCATCAACACCGCCATCGAAGCGCTCACGCGGATGGAGAACGTAAATCTGGATCAGAAGCCTATGGTGAAGGCCGCGGTGCATCGCGTGCTGGAAAAAACGCGCGGCACGCCGAACTTCGTGAAACTGGTGCAGCACTTCAAGCTGACGAATCAAAATGCCGGACTGCTCGAAGTCGCGATCAATAATCCTCAAGATGAAAGCGGCGTCGCCGCGATGCGCCTCGTTCTCGCGAGCAAAGATTCTTCGTCCGTCATCTCCGCGCTCCAGACGACGAACGTCGCGAACGCCGTGCGTCTCATCGAAGCGCTCGGCAACGCCAAAGAGAAACAAGTAGTTCCGTGGCTTGCGCCGCTCATCATCAACGACAATCGCAACATCGAAGTGCGGCGTGCCGCAGTGCGCGCGCTGGCCCAGACTCAGGACGGCGCGACTTCGTTGCTCACGATGGCGAAGGAAGACAAGCTGCCGGAAAACCTGAAATTCAGCGCGGCTACGGAACTGAATTCAGCGCGCTGGCCGGAGATCGAAACTGAGACGGCCAAGATTCTCCCGCTGCCCGCAGGCCAGAATTCGCAACCGCTGCCGCCAGTTTCCGAGCTGGTGAAATTGAAAGGTGACGCCGCGAAGGGTGCCGATGTTTTTCGCCGCGAGACGACGGGTTGCATCAAGTGTCATCAGGTTCGCGGGGAAGGACGTGAACTGGGACCGGCGCTTTCCGAAATTGGAACGAAGCTTCCGAAGGAGGCGCTCTACGAAGCCATTCTTGATCCGAACGCGGGAATTTCTTTCGGCTTTGAAGCTTGGCAGGTGCAATTGAAATCCGGCGATGAAGCTTACGGGCTGAAGGCGAGCGAGACGGCGGATGAGGTCGCCATCAAGGACACCAACGGAATCGTGACGCGCTACAAGCGCAGCGAGATCGCGTCGATGCAGCAGAGCAAAACGTCCATCATGCCGAGCGGCTTGCAGATGACCGTGACAACGCAGGAACTCGCGGACCTCGTCGAGTATTTGTCTTCGCTAAGAAAAACTTCGGGCCAATAACCTGTGATGTACTTCACGAATGCGCGGTTGATTTTGCCGGACAAGATGGTGCGCGGCTCGCTGGTGGTGCGAAACGGGCTGATTGGAAGAATCAGTCGCAGCGCGAAGCCAAATCCACCGAACAAGAACACGCTCGATCTGCGCGGCGGATTTCTCGCTCCGGGGTTTTTTGATCTACACATCCACGGCGCGGTGAATCGCGACACGATGGAAGCGAGCGCCGAAGCATTCCGCGTCATCACGGAGTTTCATTTGCGCGGCGGCACGACTTCCATCGCGCTGACGACGGTGACGGCAACGGAAGCGGAGATCCTGCGCGTGCTCGAAGCGGCGAAGCCGTGGTGGAACAAATCGTTCGGCGGCTCGCGGCTCGCGGGCATTCACATCGAAGGCCCATTCATCTCGAAAGAGAAACCGGGCGCGCAGAATCCAAAACACATTCGTCCCCCACGCGAAAGCGAATGGAAAAAATTTCTGCGCTTCGGCGAACTCATCACCGAGATGACGATCGCGCCGGAGATCGACGGCGCGCTGCCACTTATCCGCGCATTGAAAAGGAACGGCACGATCGCCAGCGGCGGACACACGAACGCGACTGAGGATGCGCTTCAGCCGGCATTGCGCGCGGGGCTGAATCACGCGACGCACACATTCAACGCCATGAGCACGGCGACGAAACGCGGCCCGTATCGCCAGGCGGGCATGGTCGAGTTCGCGCTCGCCCATCGTGAAATTAATTGCGAGCTAATCGCCGATGGCGTTCACGTCGCGCCCACGCTGATGAAGATGCTCTTCAACGCGAAAGGCCGCGACGGCGTGTGCCTGATCACGGACGCGACGGGCGGCGCCGGCATGAAGCCGGGCACGGCATTTCAGGTGGGCGGTGTCGCCGCGCGCGTGACGGCTGAAGCGGCGTTGACCGCCGATGGAACCGCGCTCGCCGGCAGCACGCTCACGATGATCGAGGCGGTGCGCGGCGCGGTGCAATTGGGTGGCGCCTCGCTCGTGGATGCGGTGCGAATGGCTTCGTTAAATCCTGCGCGGCAACTCCATCGAGAGCATGAATTCGGATCGATCGAGAAAAACAAACGCGCCGACCTCGTCTGGTTCGATGAACAATTTCGCGTGCGTGGAGTGTGGCTGGATGGCGACGTGCGGTTCCTAGCATGAACGTGCCCCCGGCATCTTGCCGGGTTTTCAGGCGATAACCGGAACTCGGCAAGATGCCGGGGGGCACGTTTTACTTTGCCTCCACCAGTTCGTAAATTTTCCCGTTCACGGTCCCTTCGAAGGCGAGCACGTAAAGTTTTCCGTCCGAATCTTCACCAAAGCTCGACACGTTTTTCGCCATGGTCGCTTTGGGCGTCGAGTAAAGCGCCGCGCTTTCGGTGACCTTTCCATTCTCATGCCGCAACGCCCAAATCGTGCCCGCCGCGAAATCGGCATAAACGTACGCGCCTTGCAGCGCCGGCAATTTCTTCCCGCGATACACATAGCCGCCCGTGATGCTCAGCCCCGGACTGTGCGCCGTGTTCGTGTCGTAGATCGCCAGGTGCGGATACTCAATGACGGGCGGAATGAACTTCGCGCCGGCGGGCGGCGTGCCGCTCGTTTTGAAAGGGTGAAAACCTTCGCGCCAATTCCAGCCGTAATTGCCGCCGCGTTCAATCACGTCCACCTCCTCGAATTTATTCTGTCCCACGTCCGCAGCCCACAACGCGCCGGTTGCGCGGTCGAAGCTGAACCGCCACACATTGCGCAATCCATACGCCCAGATTTCTCCGCGCAGACCATCGCCTTTGTCGGCGAAGGGATTGTCCGACGGAATCCCATACTGGAGATCGGAAGCGCGGGAGTTCACGTCGATGCGGATAATTTTCCCGAGCAACGTCTTTAGGTTCTGACCGTTCTCGTGCGGATCATTCGCGCTGCCGCCGTCGCCAAGACTGATATAGAGAAAACCATCGGGACCGAAAATCGCGCAGCCGCCTTTGTGGTTCGGATACGGCTGCGGCTGTTCGAACAAAATGCGCTCGCTCGCGATGTCGGCCTTTCTGCTGTCGCCCTTCGCCACCGTGAATTCACTGACGAGCGTGTGGCGTTGCGGTTTTTGCAGCGAGTAATAGACATAAAACTTTCTGTTGGTTTTGAACTGCGGATGAAACGCCAGCCCCAGCAGACCTTCCTCGTTGCTCGCGTAAGGCTTGCGGTCCGAGATGTCGAGGAAGACGGTGACGTTCGTTGCGCTCTGCTCCTCCGGCAAAATCAAAACGCGCCCGCGTTGCTCGAGGACGAACTTGCGGCCCGAGCCATCCGGCGCTTCGCAAAACCAGACGGGGCGTTGAATCGCGACGTTCGGCCAGAGCGGTTTCAATTCCATCTTCGGCAAACTGGCGCCGTCCGCCGCGAACGCGATGTAGCCACACGCCAGGAATGAAATAACTTGGAGAGCAACCTTTCCCATACGCAACAAAAGAACAGAAGCGTCACCGGCAAGTCAACAGGACGCAGCTTCCAAACAGGATCGCGCGCAACCTTGAGCCGAACCCGGTGTTTGCTACGTTGCTGCGCACGATGTCCGCGAATCTCGATCCAGACGCCGCCCTCATGCTTCGCGTGCGTGAGGGGGATCGCTCTGCATTCGAGACCCTTGTCGAGAAATACAAACAACCCGTCGTCAATCTCGTCGCGCGCGTCACCGGCGACTTCACCGAGGCGGAGGACATCGCCCAGCATGTCTTCGTGCAGGTTTACAAGTCGGCACATCGCTACGAAGTGACGGCAAAATTTTCCACGTGGCTCTTCACCATCGCACGGAATCTTTCGTTGAACGAGATTCGCCGGCGCTCGCGTCATCGCGCTGACTCGCTCGACGAAACTTTTGCGGACGATGACGAGCACACGATACGGCAACTGGCCGACACGCATTCCGCCGGCCCGACGGAAACTCTGTTGCAAGGCGAACTGGAAGAGAAAGTCGAAGAAGCGATTGCGGACCTGCCGGAGAAGCAGCGCACCGCCCTTTTGATGTGCCGGCACGAGGAATTTTCCTACGAGGAAATCGCGCGTGTGGTCGGATGTTCACTCTCCGCAACGAAGTCACTGATCCATCGAGCGCGGGAAACTTTGAAAGAGCGGCTGAAGCCGTATCTGCACTCCGGCGCGTGGCGAGAAGAATAAGAAACTTTGGCGGCGAAATGGTTTTCAATTGAAAGGATTGTGATGAAAGACGTGCGTAACGATGAACTAATCCGGCTGAGCATGAAGCCGGAGTTGTCTCCTGAAGAGGAGGCAAGGTTGGAAAAGATTTTGCGCGGTGAGCCGGACGCTCACGCCGCGTGGGACGAGGAACGCGCGCTGAGCCGAGCCTTGCAATCGCTGCCGGACGTGCCGCTCTCAAACAACTTCACTTCGCGAGTCATGCAGGAAATCGATCTGGAAGAAGCGCGTGACCAGCGGATGCGGCATTCGCATGGCGGATGGTTCCGAGGATTCTGGCCACGACTGAGTTGGGGAACTGCGGCGTTGGTGCTTGGGCTGGTTGGTATGCATGAGTATAGCGTCTCGAAACGAACCCAACTGGCAAACGACGTGGCGCTGGTATCGAAAGACGCGGCCAAACTGCCCAGCGCTGAGGTGTTGCAGGACTTCGACGCCATCAATCAGTTGCGGCAGGTTTCCATGACGAGCGATGACGACTTGCTGATTGCCTTGCAATGAAGCGCGCCTTCCAAATTTGTGTCGTTAGCTTCGCGCTGTGCGGCGTTTCGCGCGCGGCTGAGCAAACGAATATTGCCATCATCACGCCGCCGTTGCCGCTCTCGCCGGTGCAAATCTTCCGGACCCTGCTCACAACGAATGCTGTAGGGCGCGCCCAATGGCTGGCTCTCCGAAGCCCGGCGCAGCGCCAGTATCTGGACGATAAGCTCAAGGAATACGAAGCGCTGCCGGCGGCGGAACGCGAGGACCGGCTGCAGACGTTGCAACTGCGCTGGTATCTGCCGCTGCTCATGAAGATGGATCGCACCGAGCGCACCCGGCAACTCGCTCAAATTCCGCAGCCGGATCGCGCGCTGCTCGAAGCAAAGCTGGAGACGTGGGACATTCTTCCGCCCGCGCTCCGTAGCGACATTCTGACGAACCAGATGGCCATTAGTGTTTTTTTGCCGAGCGCGCAGAGCGGCAATGACAATGTGCTGCGGGCGCTCAGCCCCGAACGGCGCGAGGAATTGCAACGGCAGTTCGAGCACCTGGACAACCTGCCGGCGGAACGGCGCGAACAGATTTTTGCTCACTTCAAAAAGTTCTTTGAGCTAGCGCCCGGCGAGAAAAACAAGGCGCTGGGGAAACTGGCCCCCACGGATCGCGAACAGATGCAACGCACCCTGGTCACGTTTGGCGGTCTGGAAAAAGAACAGCGGGAGCAAGCAATGGCGGGGTTCAAGAAGTTTTCCGAGTTAACGCTTCCCGAGCGCGCGGCTTTTTTGAAGACCGTCGAGCGCTGGCAAAAGATGACGGAACCGGAACGCGAACGCTGGCGGGAGATAGCGCGCCGACTCCAGGACGCACGCGCCAAGTATCCCCCGCCACCGATGCCCTCGTCTGCGCAACGCACGCCGGGCACATGGCTGGCGACGACAAATTTCTAAGGCGGACCGATCAGTTCCTTTGGGAGCGCGTGGTGTCTCGCCCGCTGTTTTCGGCGTCCCGCCGAAAACTTCCTGCCGTCGAACAGACGCACCATTTGGTCCGCGGTGCCTGCGCCAGCGGCCCGTCGGCGAGACGCCGACGGGCCCGACCGGGACGGTCGCGCTTCCCATTTCACTTGCCCCTTGCTCCACTACCTGCGCCTCCGTATTTCTTTGCGGCTTTATGAACTACAAGATTTCGCATCGCGCCGCTTCCCTCGCGCCCTCGCTCACGCTGGCCATCGATTCGAAGGCCAAGGCGATGAAGGCCGAGGGACTGGACGTGGTCGGCTTCGGCGCGGGCGAGCCGGATTTCGACACGCCGCAGCACATCAAGGACGCCGCGATCAAGGCGCTCAACGACGGTTTTACGAAGTACACGCCGAGCAGCGGCATCCCGGAACTGCGTCAGGCCATCGCGGACAAGTTCAAACACGAGAACGGACTCACCTACAAAGCTTCACAAGTGATCGTCTCCTGCGGCGGCAAACATTCCTGCTACAACGTCATCCTCGCGACGTGTGAAGAAGGCGATGAAGTAATCATCCCCGCGCCGTATTGGCTGAGCTATCCGGAGATGGTGAAACTCGCGGGCGCGAAGCCCATCGTCATCAACACGAGCGACAAGACCGAGTTCAAAGTCACGCCGGAGCAACTGCGCGCCGCCATCACGCCGCGCACCCGGTTGTTCGTTTTGAATTCGCCAAGCAACCCGACCGGCACGGTCTATACGCCCACAGAAATCAAAGCGCTCGGCGACATCTGCGTGGAAAAAGGGGTGCTCATCATGAGCGACGAGATTTACGAGCACCTGCTTTACGACGGAGCCAAGCACCAGAGCGTCGCGAGTTTTTCGCAGGCACACTACGAGCATACGATTGTTGTTCACGGATTCGCCAAAGCCTGGAGCATGACGGGTTGGCGCCTCGGATTCCTCGCCGCGCCCGAGCCGATTGCGAAAGCGATTGACGCCATTCAGTCACACAGCACCAGCAACCCGACGAGCTTTGCGCAAAAGGGAGGCGTCGCTGCGCTCACCGGCCCGCAGGATCATCTGAAGAATTGGCTGGCCGAATACGAAAAGCGCCGCAAGTACGCGCACCAGAAACTGAATTCCATTCTCGGTATCACCTGCGTAAATTCCAGAG
>DATHKK010000290.1:0-8243 GCA_035489355.1 Candidatus Limnocylindria bacterium | reverse complement strand
GCGCTCATCGGAAATCGCATCACGCGGCTCTACGGCATAGTCAACGGCACATGTAACTACATCCTTACGCGCATGAAGCTGGAGGGCGCTGATTTCGCCGACGTGCTCACCGATGCGCAGCGTCTGGGTTACGCCGAGACGGGAGAACATGAGCGCGCCGTTGCGCTGAAGCGCCTGCACCACGCCCCCGCCCACCGTGCCACCGCCAATAATTGCCAGCCTGACCTGCTGCATCGAGCCGCCGACATTGCCGGGAAGGCATCGGTGGGACAACGACATTTTGCGCGTCGCATGCTGTCGAGCCGCAGTTTGATCACTATTGCAGCATTCGGCGTTCGCGAAACTTCGGGGCCAGACATCTGGAAAAGCTGCCCAACCTCAAGATTGGAAAACCGGTGCCACGCAGTAACCCAGACATTGCCGTCTGCTGGCTTCGTAGACACTCCAGGTCTCCGAGTAAGGACAGCGCTAAGATTCGCAGCGTTTTGATGTTTCGAGATTAAGACACCAGGATTTTACCGGTTAGATGAACATTCGGTGAGTTCAACATTAAATTGTGTTCAGGTTTTTGACTCCGTTCAACCGGGAGGCGTAAAAGCGCACTATGACCCAAGCCAAACCATTCCTCCCGTGCGCCCGTGATCGATCTTTTAAGAAACGTTCCCGGTTGAAATCATTAGCCCGCATTCTGGGAGTAGCCTGCCTGATGCTTTCCTTCCCGGCGCGGGCACAATTCACCAATTGGGTTGCGTTCAATGATCACACATCCGGCGCTACGGCTGGGTGGACGACTCATCCAAACACAACCATTTACAATATGCGCGGTGTGTCGGGCGGTAATGCAGGCACAGTTCTTTCTGGAAATCTCAAGAACATCGATACCGGAGATAGTGTCGCGGCTGTATTCACCTCTTCGGCCACGGGCACGCCCGACGATTTCGGAGGCATGGCCTATCCGGACGCCGGCACGGACGCTTATATTATTTTCAATGGCAAAGTGGACTTGGGTAACACCCAAAGCGGCATTGGCATCCGCTCGAGTTCCGGCTCAAACACGCGGTTGACCTTCAGCAATTTAGATCCGAACAAGCGCTACGTTCTTAAAGGCACTGCGGTGCGTGGAAACAACTACGCCGGTCGCTGGACGCTCTGCACCATTGAGGGAGCGGATGCCTTTACGGATGATCATACCGCGGGGAGTGTTTACACGGCGGCGAATTATCCATCGGCGGGACTGAGCGCGGGGCAGGCTGGATTTCAAAGCGGCGAAAATCGCGCAAACGGCGCAGTGGTTGGCTGGAAAGAGATCGATCCAGGCGCGGACGGGACGTTCTCAGTCCTGAATGTCCAATGGACTGCCAATCCGTTGCCCAATGGCACCGCGCCTGATACGGCGACTTACGGCTACGGTTTGTGCGTCATCATGCTCGCGGAGGTGGAAATCGGAGACGCGGAAGCGATCATCATCACGAACCAAATAGCCAACGTAACCGTCCCAGAGCGCGGAGTGGCTACTTTCGCTGTTGGAGCTTCGGGCAGCCCCAAGACTTATTTCTGGTATCACAATGGCAATCCTGTTCCCGGCAACAATCAACCGACTTATTCCATTTCGTCTGTGACTTACCCGGGCAACAACGGTGATCAGGTCTTTGTGATCATCAGCAATTCCCTCAGTTTCGTGAACGGCACTACGGCAACCCTTACGGTCACGCCGGATACGGTCCCTCCCACTGTCGTCAGCGCGATTGGTGATTTTGCGTTGGATACGATCAGGGTCACTTTCTCAGAGCCGATGCAAGAGGGTAATATTACTGAGTCTTCCAATTGGAAGCTGTACGAAACCGGCACGAATCCCGAAAGTTCACCTTTCAGCCAGACCGCCGTTTTGGAAAATGGCAGCAATGCAGTGCTCACCGTGTCTCCACCCAGAACGCCGGGTGTGAATTATTCACTGAGGGTGAGCGACCAGTTCGATGCTTCCTCCGGAGCAAATGAACTTTTGCCCAATCCCACAACGATTGAAGTGCAGCAGGACATTTACCTGATTGCCACGGACGGCACGAAATCTTTTCAGGTTTATCAAGGCGGGAGTTTGGATGGCACAGGATGGCAAAACGTTGTTTTCGATGATGCTTCCTGGACACCTGGCTTGAATGTGTTTTCCCAAAGCCCGGCGGAAGCAAGTCCTCCTGCGGACTGGGTCATTGCGGACACATCGCTGGTTCCGGCGAGCGCCGCCGGCCAGAACACGATCTATTTTCGCACGCATTTTCTTCTTCCGGCGTTACCGACAAACGCCGTGGTGGAGTTGTTCCATTGGATTGATGACGGCGCGGTTTTCTACCTTAATGGGAAGGAGATTACCCGCTTTGGCATCGCTGCGGATGTGGCCGTGAACTTTTCGACGGCCGGTGCCAACGTGGCCGAGCCACATACGGCAGTGAGATTTGTCATTCCTGCAACGAATCTGGTGGTGGGTGACAACGTCTTCGCGGTGGAAGTTCACCAGACTTCCGTAACCAGCACTGATATCGCGATGGGCGCCCAAGTGCGCGCGAGGGTCGTGCAATTTGAATCCGGTCCCGCCAGGATCATTGGCCAGCCGCAGTCGTTGGTGGTTGAGGAAGGACGGCAGGCCAGTATCTCGGTTTTCGTCGGCGGCGCACCGCCGCTTGCCTACCAATGGCGCAAAGGCGGGTCCGATCTGCCTGGGCAAACCAGTTCGTCGTATGTCATTCCATCGCCGCTGCCGACTGACACCGGCGATTACACCGTCATCGTGGCGAATTCATTAGGCATGGCGACAAGCGCCGTGGCTACGTTGACGGTGAATGCGGACGTGACACCGCCCACGATCATCTCCGCTATTGCCGACACAAATCTCTCTCAGATCGTGCTCGTTTTCTCCGAGCCAGTGGATGTGAACCGAGCGCAGGAAACAGGAAACTATATTGTCGCGCTCACCGCGGGCGGCGGAAACATCGATATACAATCCGCAGTCCTGATCAATGGCACGAATGTCATTCTGACCTTGGACACTCCGCGCACGGAAAGCGTCAGTTATTCGGTGACCATCACTGACATCATTGACACCTCCGTGGCGCAGAATTCCGTCACGCCGCCCACTTATGCGCTTTCATCCCGCGTATTCTTGATCGCGATCGACGATATGCATGAGTGGCGTTACGAAGAATCTGGGACTGACTTGGGAACAGCGTGGACCGCGCCTGGCTACAACGACAGCGCGTGGCTTTCGGGCAAAGGCTTGTTCGATGTGGTGCGCGACTCGATTCGGACGGTTCTCGGCGCCGACAGCGTTCGAACTCAGTTGTCGTTAACCAACGCGACGGAGACGACCAACTCAACGTACTATTTTCGAACCCATTTCTCGCTGCCGTCGGCGAACACGAATGGCGTGGTGCTGGAATTAACTCACGTGATGGATGACGCCATCGTTGTCTATTTGAATGGGCACGAGATCTATCGCCTGAACATCACGAACAATCCTGTTTACTACACAAACTATGCAACCGCCGCCGCGGTTGGGACGGCGGCGCGGCAAGGCCCTTTTGTGATTCCAATCACAGGACTGGTTTCGGGTGACAACGTACTGGCGGCAGAGGTTCATCAGGTCAACATGACCAGTTCCGACGTGACGTTCGGGATCGAATTGCTCGGAGTTATCCCGGTGATATCACAGGTTTCCAATTCGCCACGCCTGAACACGACCTTCATTTCCGGCAGTGGACAGTTAGCCCTGAGTTGGAATGCTCCCCCTGGCTTTTGCCTGCAGGAGACGATGGCGCTCACGGGCCCAACGACGATTTGGGTCACTTCAAGCGTGGTCAGCGGCGTACCTTTTTCAGCCAGTGGGAGCGGGAAATTTTATCGGCTCAGCAATAGCTGTAATTAATCTCGTAGGCAAAACGGGACTCAAACCTTGGAAGGTTTGATGCAATGGTGGAAACCGGGCGTAAGCCCGGTTTCTTCTTTATGAGCCGGAGCTTTGCTTTGCCAACGGAAGTTCGACCGTAAACCGGGTGCCTTCTCCTTGGTTGCTCCGCGCACCCACTCGTCCGTTGTGGGCTACACAAATGGATTTGACGATGGAAAGGCCTAGTCCGGCGCCTCCCAATTCTCGAGACCTGGCTTTGTCCACGCGGTAAAACCGCTCGAACAGATGCGGCATCGCTGCGCTGGGAATTCCGATGCCATCATCCGCAACTTCCAGAACGGCGTGGCCATTGAGACTAGTTACAGTCACGTCGATCCTGCCGCCGGAATTGGTGTATTTGATCGCGTTGTCGAGAAGATTGACCGTCACCTGTTTCAAGCGCGCGCGATCTCCTTCCACGATGACCGGCTGATGGCAGTGGCAGAGAATTGAAATCTTTTTGTCTTCAGCCAGCAGAGACATTTGGTCGGCTGTGGTCATTGCCAGTTCACCTAGATCAAACGGAGCGGAATGCTCCTGTGCTTCACCTGCATCCAGGCGGCTGAGGGCAAAAAGTCCCTCGACGATATTTTTCAATCGCTCCACTTCCTCCAGCGCGCTACCCGCAATTTCACGTACGTCCGGTTTCTGCAATGATTTCCCAACGACGTTTTCCAGTTCTCCCTGGATGATGGTCAACGGTGTCCGCAGTTCGTGCGATGCATCGGCGAGGAAGCGCTGTGTATGTTGAAACGCATCTTCCAACCTCCGGATCATGTTGTTCAAAGAGATCGAAAGCCGCTCGAGTTCATCTCGTGTCTGTGGCACTGGCAGGCGCTCGCTTAAATTCCGTGAGCTGATCTGCTCAGCCGTGCGGATGATTCGGTCCACCGGTTTGAGCGCTCGTTGCACGAGCACAAAACCGCCGAGGACCGCTACGAGAACCAGCAGAAGAAGTCCGGACACCAGGATTACCAGCCACGCGTGCAACGTAGTTTGTATCGGGCCCAGTGAATGACCTTCTTCCACGACCATGCGACCCGCTTTTGCGGTTCGAGAGACCATGACGATCAAAAGGGCGGGGTCGTCGGGAATTTTCCGGTGCTCAAATGATTCCTCCCGTTCAGGAACTGGCGCAGGCGGCACCGTGGCCGGGCCGAAGCTACGATCGTTTGGAAAGCCCGACGTGTACTTCACCACGCCATCAAGGGTGACGCGTGTGAACCGATTGTTGGCCTCGGGTGCAAAGTGATTTTGAATTTCCTGACCCAATACGTTCCATTCCAAGGCAGATCTTTCGACCGTGTCGGCGACTTGCCGTGCTCTTCGGAAGAGCGCTTCACGCAGACTTTTTTCCAGGTAGTGACCGAGGCTGAAATAAACGAACACGCCGAAGACAAGGAAAAGGACTGTTAACCACCCGGCGTACCACGCCACGAGGCGAAATTTCAGCGACCGTGTGTTCACGTTTCCGAATCATCGCTCAAGCAATAGCCCGAGCCTCGAACTGTTCGAATGAGTTTTTTGGCATGAGCGTCATCGACCTTGCTGCGCAGATGGCGGACGTACACATCCACAATGTTGGTCAGCCCATGGAAGCTCTCGTCCCAAACGTGTTCGATGATCATCGTTCGTGAAAGCACCCGGCCAGAATTCGCGAGCAGATATTCCAGCAGGCCGTATTCCTTCGAAGTCAGATCGATTCGCTTCCCAGCGCGCTTCACTTGCTGGGAAAGGCGATCCAGTTCGAGGTCTGCCACGCGCCAGACACTCGCCTGATTGGCGGGGCCGCGCCGCAGCAACGCTTTGACCCGAACCAGCAATTCGGCAAACGCGAACGGCTTCGTCAGGTAGTCATCCGCACCGGCTTCGAAATGCTGAACCTTGTCCGCCATGGCATCCCGTGCCGTCAAAATCAAAACAGGAGTGCGAGTATTCTGTTTGCGGAGCCGTTGCAGCAACTCCGTCCCGCTCAAACCGGGCAACATCAAATCGAGAATGATAATGTCGTATTCGAAGCGCGACGCGAGATCCCATCCGGCGCCGCCATCGTGAGCGACATCCAGAGCGAATCGTTCGGCCCGCAAACCGCGCGAAACGAAATCGGCCAACTTCCTTTCATCCTCGATCAAAAGACAACGCATAGCGGTGCCACCTGCGAGAAAAGAATTCCTAAGCAGGCAAATGTGTTCTGAATTTTGGATGAAACTTTTTCTAAATCAAGTGCCGGGAGTATCCTGCGGAGAGCCACCATGCTCACGATGCGGCGTAAGGACTAACCCAGGCGAAGAACGGAAGCGCCACGCGGCAAATCAAAGCAGGCGATCGTGCGTTCGCCATCGCCTGCCCACTGGCCGGATCTCAAATCGAGGAGGCGCTTCGCTTCAGTGAGCACTGTCACGGTATTGTTTACGCTCAGTTTTGGAACGCTAGTGGGCGCTGCCTTGAAACTGATCGTGAAATTGGGGGACGCGAAGGGAGCGTGAAGCTGGATGGCGTTGGCGGCGCTTTCGATGCGCGTGAGTTCCTTCGCCGCCCAGTAGCGGGCGATCTCGCTGAGTTTCATCCAGACCAGATTGTCGTAGCGCGCGTGCAATCGGCCCACTGCTTCTTTGAAGATGTTGAATCCGACGCGCTCGCCGTTGAAGTAAATGCCCGGCCAGTGACACACCATGATGGCTGGCTCACCGCGCGCGATGACTTCCGGCAGACGTCCTCCGCCGTCTTCGGTGATGAGTTTGTCCACCGAGCCGCGCTCCAAACCATCCCAACCACCGAACCAATCGCCGGTGCAGCCGATGATCGACACGACGCAGCGCGGATCATTTGTGTCGAGCCCAGCCGCATTCTCCACGCGCGGCGCGACACTGCGCTCGTCCGTTAACAGGTGACGAAAATAGTGCGGCACCTCAGCTTTGAAAACGTCTCGCACGCTGGCGAGCGTTGCTTCTGAAAGTTGCGGTAACACTTTGTTGCCGAAGCCGCCCGGCGTCGTGATGCCTTCGCAACTCAGCCCGGCATTCTTCAGGATGCGCAGCGCGTAACTCAGGTATTCGGTCAATTCATCAACCGATTTGCCGACGCTGAATCCCCAGTTCTCCATGAATTTGTCCGTACGCTCGTCGTAAGGCCGCCCGGTCTTCGTGTTGATGCCCCACGTGTGCGTGATCATCTCAGGATGAATGTCCCAGTTCGGCATTATCAGTTCACGGACGAGTTTCAAACTGTCGTTCAGTTCGCGCTTGGTCCAGCCCGGGATCTCGCGGTCCACCCAGCCGACGCACGCGGGGTAAGGCACGATGCTGTATTTTCCCTTCACGCCGCGCTCGCCGCACCACTCGCCAAACTCGCGCACAAAGGAATCGGGAATCTCGCGCGGTAGTTTGCGCCAGTCCTGTTTGTATTGGTTGGGAAACACTTCGGCGAATTGCGGGATGCAGAAATGCGCGAGATTCACGAGGCACGTCGAGTCGTCGATGATGAACGACACCGGCACGCGGTTGCGCGGATTCAACACCGTGACGTCGGCGCCGCGCTTCGGCCGTTCGCCGGCGACTTGAGCCAGCAACGATTCACTGCCGAAGACCAGTCCAGCGCCGGCCATCGCGGAGCGGCCCACAAATTGGCGTCGAGTAAAGTTCATGGTTGAACACGAATAGTCCGTGACATCAGGGCGTCTAGGATGCGTGAAGATTGAAATAACCCACGCAAAAGGCAACGCGGAACCTGCGCGAGCTTGCTTCACGAAGTGGGAAGCGGTGAGAGTCACGGTAAATCACCTGTGAGTTCCTTGCTCAATATTGTCGTATCGGCGTTGGTCGCCGCCACTTGTTTAGCCGCTGCGGCAGAAGACCATTCCGCCCCGCCCATCTCTTTTCGCAACGATGTCGTTCCTGTTTTGGCGAAGGCCGGTTGCAGCCTGGGCACGTGTCATGGCAACAAGTATGGCAAAGGCGGATTCAAACTTTCGTTGCGCTCGCAAGATCCTGATTTGGATTTGCTGGCGCTGACGCGAGATGCCGCCTCGCGGCGTGTGAACTTTATGGAAGCGGAACGCAGCCTCGTGCTCCTCAAACCCACCACGCAGGTGCCGCACGAAGGCGGGCTGCGCTTCAAGAAAGATTCCGACGAGTATCGTATTCTCGCGGACTGGATTGCCCAGGGTTGCGGAGATGATTTCGAAACGGCACCCAAGCTGACGCGCATCGAAGCAATTCCACAGAAGCAAGTGCTCACCGAACCGAAGCGTGAGGTTCAACTCAGCGCCAAAGCATTTTTCTCCGATGGCAGCACGCGCGACATTACGAGC
>DATHKK010000289.1:0-2565 GCA_035489355.1 Candidatus Limnocylindria bacterium | reverse complement strand
CGCGTTCGCACGGCGCTGACGGCGGCATTGACGATTGGGCAACCCTTCACGATCAAGGGCTCGGTGCGCTGGCTGCGCGGCTGGCCCGAAACCATTCTGCGCGTCAAAGGCGGCCACATGGAGGCCTACGTCCGAATGGAGGTGCCTCTCAATCTCGGAACACCGGGCGCGCGCAACAGCATTGCGAAAACGAACAGCGCCCCGGCGATCTATGCTGTGGTTCATTCTCCCGTTCTTCCCCAGACCGGCGACAACATCGTCATCACCGCGGGCGCGCAAGACCCGGATGGCGTTGCGAACGTGACTCTTTATTACCGCGTGGACAGCGCTTCCCCGCCGGCCTTCACGGCCCTGGCGATGAACGACAACGGCACGGCGGGCGACGCGGTGGCGAAGGACGGCATTTATAGCGGCATGATCCCGGCGCAGTCGTCCGGCACAATGATCAGCTTTTATGTCGAGGCGACGGACACCAAAGCCGCGACCAGCCAATTCCCAGTGGGCGCGATTGCCACCACGCTCGATGGGCAACGGCGTGAATGCCTTGTGCGTTGGGGTGATCCGATTCCCGTGAGCGCCTTCGCGACCTACCGCCTTTGGATGAGTCGCGCGAACGTGAACTCGTACATCAATCGTCCCGCTCTCAGCAACCAGGACATCGACAGCACGATGGTGGTGGGCAACACCCGGGTCATCTACAACATGTACTCGCACTACTCGAACAGCCCCTACCATCAGGGTCAGAACGGTTCGCCTGAAACTGGAGGCCAGCATTTCGACATTCACTTGCCGTTGGATGACAAATATCTTGGCACGGAAAACTTCAACAAAGTTCACGCGCCGGGCAACGCCTCCTTCGAGGACAATAATTGGATTCGCGAACAGACTGCCTACTGGGTGGCGCGCAAGGTCGGGATGCCTTATTTGCACCGCCGCTTCGTCGCGATGTACGTGAACGGTGCGCGCAAGGCCGGCGGCAATGCCGGCGCGACCGCGCTGATGGAAGACACGCAGCGCCCCGGCGGTGAATTGATCGCGGAGTTTTTCCCCGATGAAACCGAAGGCCGCCTTTACAAACTCCAGCCCTGGTTCGAGTTCGATGACGTGATTGTGACCGGCGGCGGCGCGGCGGCGTTCGACAACAAACTTTGGTGCACCCTGACGCGCAACCTCAGCACCAACGCCCACAAGATCGCGCGTTACCGGCAAAATTATCTCTCGCGCAGCGCCGACGCCACGGCCAATGACTACACCAACGTCATCGCACTGATCGAAGCGGCCAACGTTCCCCAGAGCAACCCCGCCTACTGGCGGAACCTCAGCGGCTTGATCGACGTCGATCAGTGGGCCCACATCTTTGCCGTCGAGCACGCGGTCGGCAACTGGGACAGCTTCGGCGGCGTCAACGCGCAGAACATGTACGGCTACAAGCCCAACGGCGGCAAATGGAAGCTGATGATTTGGGATCTGAACATCGTGCTTAACAACGCCAGTGGTAACTCCGATGGCGCTGGTCCCGGGACCACGTCCAATCCTCCGGGCGGAAACTTGTTCGACGTTCAAAGCGGACAGGATCCTCTCATGGCCGCTATGGAAGCTTATCCGCCGTTTCGCCGGGCCTGGTGGCGTGCCTACAAGGAACTGACGGTCGGACCCAACGCGCCGATGCTCGCCGCAAATTGCGATCCATTGATTGACGCGAAAAACGATGCCTTTCGAGCCAGCGGCCTCACTCCGGGCGCCGTCGCGGCCGGCAATCCGAACAGCGTCAAAGGTTTCCTGCGCGTCGCACAGTCCACGATTGCCGCCGCGGTGGCCGCGAATGACTTCGGCAATCGATTTTCTCTGGCGACGGCAAGCGTCACCGCTTCCGTTTCGAACCTCGTCACGATCAGCGGTAACGCGGCCTTCGATGCCACGGAAATCGAGATCAACGGAGTTTCCTGGCCCGTTACTTGGACGACAATAACGAGTTGGACGGCCCTCGTCCCGGTCACGAACGGCGCGCCGATCACAGTCGCGGCGTATGATAAGGCTCACAATTCGGTCGGCAGCCCCGGCACGGTCACCGTCAACTATTCCATTGCTGCCCCGCTGCCCGATCCGCGCAACTTCATCGTGTTCAACGAAGTGATGTACAATCCCGCCCCCAACGCGCCGGGCGGCGAATACATCGAGCTTTACAACATGCACACGAACTTCGCGTTCAACATCGGCGGATGGCGCATCAACGGCCTGGACTATACGTTCCCGCCCGGGACTTATTTCCCGCCGCGCTCCTTCCTCGTGTTGGCCAAGGATCGCGTGGCCTTCAACATCGCTTACGGCGCGACCGTTGCCGTCTTCGATCAATTCAGCGGCAGCCTGCAAGGTGGCGGCGAAACGCTGACGTTGATCCAGTCGGCCGCGTCCGTGAACGGGACGGACGTCGTCATCGATCGGCTGCGTTATGAGAACACGGCGCCGTGGTCCACGAACGCGGACAACAGCGGCTCTTCGTTGCAACTCCTTGATCCCGGCCAGGACAACAGCCGCGTGGGCAACTGGGCCTCGGCCTTTGTTCCG
>DATHKK010000288.1:0-3267 GCA_035489355.1 Candidatus Limnocylindria bacterium | reverse complement strand
TCTCATCGCCGAATGCGTCCTGACCGACGGCGCCTATCATGAACGCGGACATTCCCATGCGCGCGACGGCGCAAGCCTGATTGGCACCTTTGCCGCCACAGGCACGACGGAAGTTCTTTCCGAGAATTGCTTCGCCGGGCGTGGGAAAGAGCGGCGCTTCAATCACGAGATCCATGTTGAAGCTGCCGACGACGGTGATCATTGGGGCGGGAGTGATTACGATTAGGATTAGGATTAGGATGAAGAAAAGGAGCGGGCTGGAGTCGTTGATTCTTCATCCTAATCTCTTCGGTCGTCAGCGTTTCACCGCGACAAAGCCGCGGGCGAAAGCTTCGTGTGACACCGCATTGTGCGCACGTCCACCGCGTCCATGCCCGCCGCGCGAATGGCTTGCATGCCCAGGTCCGTATCTTCGTAAGCGCGGCAGAACTTTGGCTCGACGTCAATCCGGCGCGCAGCTTCGAGAAAAATATCCGGCGCGGGCTTTTGGTTCTGGACCATCTCACTGGTCACCACGGCATTGAAGAGTTGCCGAATGCCAAGCTGTTCCAGCACCGAACAAATGATTGGCTGAATGCCGCCGGACGCAACTGCCATCGGAATCTTGCCGTAATGCGCGCGCGCGATTTCCACCACTTCGTGCACGGGTCCGCACTCGTGCATGAGGCGGAGATACTCATCCTCTTTCTCGTGCGCGACGGCGAGCGGGTCGAGGTCGAGGCCTTGCTCCTCGCGCAACAGTTTCAGGATGTCGCGCGAAGGCACGCCGCCCATCGCGTAAAAGCGTTCCTCGGGAAAATGCAGTTTGTGCTTCGCGGTCACGGTGCTCCACGCGCGCCAGTGGATCGGCATCGTGTCGGCGAGTGTGCCGTCGCAGTCGAAAATGAGTCCTTTAATCATAGCTTCCATCACATTGGCTTTCACACCGAGAGCGCCGCGAGTTTCTCTTCCAGATCATGCACCATCAGAGGATCAACCAGCGGATCGATGTCCCCTTCGATGACGTTGGCGAGGTTGTAGAGGGTTAATTCGATGCGGTGATCGGTGACGCGGTTCTGCGGAAAATTATAGGTGCGAATTTTTTCGCTGCGTTCGCCAGTGCCGACCTGGTCTTTGCGGTGAGCCGCGTACTTCGCGTTTTCTTCAGCAATCTTTCGTTCCAGCAAACGTGAACGGAGGACAGTCATGGCCTGCACTCTGTTCTTCTGCTGCGAACGTTGATCGGCACAGCGCACAATCAGGCCGGTGGGCTTGTGAATGATTTGGACCGCGGAGTCGGTCGTGTTCACACCTTGTCCGCCTTTGCCCGAGGCGCGGCAGGTGTTGATTTCCAGTTCGTCGCTTTTGATTTCGATATCGACTTCCTGCGCTTCGGGCAGCACGGCCACGGTGCAAGTGCTGGTGTGAATGCGGCCCTGCGCCTCCGTGGCGGGCACACGTTGGACGCGATGAACACCGCTTTCATACTTCAACCGCTTGTAAACGTCGTTTCCGGTGACGTTGAAAATGATCTCCTTGAAACCGCCGAGATCGGAGGGATTGGAATCCATCGGCTCGACCTTCCACCCGTGTTCTTCCGCGTAACGTGTGTACATGCGGTAAAGATCGGCCGCGAAGAGCGCGGACTCAGAGCCGCCGGCACCGGCGCGGATTTCGATAATGGTGTTGCGCGAGTCCGTCGGGTCGGGCGGAAGAATCCCGGCCTGCACCGCCAGGGCGAGACGTTTCTCCTGGGGTTCAAGGCGGGCAATTTCGTCGCGAGCCATCTGCGCGAGTTCTGAATTCTCCGTTTCGCTTCCCAGCAGCGCGCGATTTTCGGAAAGGTCCCGTTCCACTTTCAGATACGCTTCACCGTCGGCTACCAATTCCTTGAGCCGCGCATATTCCCGCGAGAGTTCCTGCGACCGGGTGGTGTTGGCAAAAGTCTTCGGATCGCTGAGCACTGTTTCCAGTTCGGCAAAGCGTTGGCGGAACTTTTCGATGTGTGGCTTGAGGTCCATGTGCCTGAGTTACAGGTTGAAGGTTGAAGGTTCAAACGCGCGCGTGCAGCGTGCTAACCAGCAACTTTCAACCCGCAAACCTTCAACTTCATAAAAAGAATCCGCCCGCGGCGCGCGAACGCACAGCGGGCGGATGCGAAAGTCGTTTGCTACTTCTTTTTCTTCTTGCCGGTGGCTTCCGCGGCGGCGGCTTGCGCGGCCTGCGTCTTGACCATGCGCTGCTGGAACTTGTCCACGCGCCCAGCGGTATCGACGAATTTCTGCGTCCCCGTGTAGAAGGGATGGCAATTGTTGCAGATGCCGATGATGGTGACCGGCTTCACGGAACGGGTTTTGATCACATTGCCGCAAGCGCAACGGATTTCCGCTTCGCGATAGTTCGGATGAATGTCTGCTTTCATAAAAGAGCGGCGAAGGTATCAGCGAAAGGCGCTTTGACAAGGGAGAATTTCAAATCAGGGCCATCAAAATTCGCCGTGGCCGCGGCTCTGAACGACGCCTCACCTTGCATTCGATCTTGTCCCTCTTACATTCGCTCCATGCAACTGCCTGACGCGGTTCCGGTGATGACGCTGCCGAGTGCGACCCTTTTCCCGCAGGCTCTTCTGCCTCTCTACATCTTCGAGCCGCGCTATCGCCGCATGCTCACCGATGCGCTGAACACAGATCGGATGTTCTCCGTGGCCATGCAAAAGCCCGGGCGCACTCGCGAGACTCCTTGTCCGATTGCCGGCCTGGGATTGATCCGCGTCTCCGTCGGACACAATGACGGCACCTCGCACCTGATTCTCCAGGGACTTACGCGCGTGAAGCTCCGCGAAACGGTTCAATACAAACCGTATCGCGTGCAGCGCATCCAGCCGCTCGTCGCCGACGACAAAGACAGCGTGACCGTGGATGCGCTCATCGCCAAAGTCCACGAACTGGTCGAGCAACGGCTGGAGCTAGCGCCTTTTCCGTCTCCTTTCCCGGCGAAGAAAAAGACGGATGCTGACCCACACAAGCCCACGGTGTTTTCCAAAAAGGAAGTTCTCAACTATCTCGAACAGCTCCCGGGCGCCGATCAAGTTGCCGACCTCGTCACTTGCGCTTTGCTTTCGGACGCGTTAGAGCGACAGACCATTTTGGAGACAGTTGAAATCGAAGGACGGCTCAAACACCTGATTCATTTTTTGATGGCAGAGATTTCGCGCCGGCGAAAGGACAAGGTATGAACGACACGGATTTGTCTGAAGACCCGCTGCGTAATGCCTCTCGCGAGGAAATC
>DATHKK010000287.1:0-3307 GCA_035489355.1 Candidatus Limnocylindria bacterium | reverse complement strand
GGAATTGGGGATTCTTGGTGCCGCTGTTATTTGCCTCCTGCTTGTTCTCTTTTTCAGGAATGATCTTGGCTGGAGCACGACGGTCGCCGTCATTGCTGCCGCAGCCGTTTGGCTGATATTTTCTACATTGGTGAAGTTTTCGGCTGGACCGTGGCTGCTCGCGCTCTTGCTCGTCATCCACGCTCTCGTCGGTTATGTCGAACTCGGGACTGATTCGTGGATTGGTAAGATCACCGGCTCAATCATGGCATCGAAGCAGAAAGGACTCCTGCTGTTCGTTTACACATCCGGTCTGATGTTTGTCCTCCGTTTTTTCGCCGGTCCGATTGTCCACAGAATCTCGCCACTTGGGCTTTTGTGCGTCAGCGGCGTTCTCGGATTCACGGGTCTCCAGCTTTTGGGAGCGGCGACAACAGTCACTCTTTGCGTCGTGGCTGCGACCGTTTATGCGCTCGGCAAGACCTTCCTCTGGCCGACGATGCTGGCCGTCGTCTCCGAACGTTTTCCCAAAGGGGGTGCCATCACGATTGGCGCAGTTGGCGGCGTGGGAATGTTGTCCGCCGGATTGCTGGGTGGCCCCGGGATCGGCTTCAAGCAGGACTATCACGCGTCGCTGCAACTCAAAACCACGGACGCCGCAGTTTACGAGCGATACCAGGCCCCCAATGAAAACTGGTTCCTGGGCTTCAAGACGGTGGGGCTTGACGGCGCAAAGGTGGGCATCTTGGAGGACGGCGGAAAAGAAGTTGTTCGCGCCTTGGAAATTATGCGCAAGGATCCGAAAACGAAACCTGAGGCTCTGGCCGGGCAAGAGGCACTCGTAAAATGGTGGGACGCCGCCAAAGCAACCGCCGATCAGGACAAGAAACTGGTCGGAGAAGCGACGTTGCACGGTGGAAAGATGGCACTGAAGTTGACTTCATTTGTGCCCGCCACGATGGCCGTTCTGTATCTGCTCCTCATTCTGTATTTCAAGGCGCGCGGTGGATACAAACAAGTCCACATCGAGGGCGCGGGGCGAGCGGCCCACGAAGTCCCCGACGCGGGTACAAAGACCGTCTAAACTTTGCTGGCAACAGAGGCGGCGCTTAGCAGCGCCGCCTTTTTCTTTTCCGCACCATGATCAGAGTGTGCCGTTGGCGGGCGTTTTCGCGGCGCGCTCCTTACGCCAGGGTCCTCGTCAGATTGCGCGCATCACCGCGAGCCTTCACTGTTGCTCCATCACTTTGATCTTACCCGCGAGGCGATCGGAAACTTTTTGCACGTCGGCATCGACCATCAGCTTCACCAGATCGACGAACTTCGTTTTCGGCTCCCAGCCGAGTTTTCTCTTCGCCTTGCTGTAGTCGCCGATGAGCAAATCCACTTCCGCCGGGCGGCAATAGCGTTCGTCGAACGCGACGTAGTCCTGCCACTTCAATCCCACGTGCGCGAAAGCGTGCTCCAAAAATTCGCGCACCGAATGAGTTTCATTCGTGGCGATCACGTAGTCGTCCGCCTCGGGCTGTTGCAGCATGAGCCACATCGCGTCCACGAATTCCTTCGCGTAACCCCAGTCGCGCTTGGCGTCGAGATTGCCGAGATACAATTTCTTTTGCAGCCCGTGTTTGATGTTGGCGACGGCGCGCGTGATCTTGCGCGTGACGAAAGTCTCTCCGCGCCGCGGCGACTCGTGATTGAACAGAATCCCGTTGCTCGCGTGGAGGCCGTAGCTTTCGCGATAATTCACCGTGATCCAGAACGAATAAACCTTCGCGCATCCGTAAGGCGAACGCGGATAAAATGGCGTCGTCTCCTTTTGCGGAACTTCCTGCACCAGGCCATACATCTCGCTCGACGAAGCCTGATAAAACCGCGCCTTGACGTCCGTCTCGCGCATGGCTTCGAGCAACCGCACCGTGCCCGTGCCCGTGACATCGGCGGTGTATTCAGCGGCGTCGAAGCTCACGCGCACGTGGCTTTGCGCGGCGAGGTTGTAAATTTCATCCGGCTGAATTTTGCCGAGCAACCGCGCCAGCGCGCTGCCGTCGGACAAATCGCCGTAATGAAGAAACAAGCGCTTCCCGCTCTCGTGAGGGTCCTGATAAATCGCTTCCAACCGTCCCGTGTTGAACGTGCTCGCACGCCGGATGATGCCATGCACCTCGTAGCCTTTGCCCAACAACAACTCCGCGAGATACGAACCATCCTGACCCGTAATGCCCGTGATCAATGCCTTCTTTGCCATAATTGAGGCGGCAAAGTGCGGAACTTCCCGCTGGCTGACAAGCCACAATCAACAAACGTCTTCGCGCCTTGGAATGTTTGCGGACAAGTGGAATCGCTACTAGCCTGCGCCGGGTTGGGAAGACTTCCATGACATTCGAAATAGGACTACTGCTCGCTCTGACGGCCGCCGCCGTCGTTCTCTTCGCCACCGAAAAGATTTCTCCTGACGTCACGGCGTTGACGTTAGTGCTCGCGCTCGTCTTCACAAAGTTGCTCAAGCCCGACACCGCCTTCCAGGGATTCGGAAGTGAGACGGTAATCATGATCCTCGGTTTATTAATCCTCACCGCCGCCTTGATGCGAACCGGTGTGGTTGATCTCGCGGGCGGAAAAATTCTGAAATACACCGGCAACTCGCCGATGCGCTTGTTGCTCGTGGTCATGATCGCGTCGGCCACGCTTGGGGCCTTCATGAGCAACACCGCTTCAACCGCGTTCTTCGTCCCGGTGGTGATGGGCTTGGCCAAGCGCGCCAAGATGAGTCCGCGCCAATTGCTCCTGCCGCTCGCGTTCTCCTCCATCCTCAGCAGTTCCGTCACGCTCATCAGCACCTCGACCAACATCGTCGTGAGCGGGTTGATGACCGGCTACGGCTTGAAGCCGATGGGAATGTTCGAACTCACCCCGGTCGGAATTCCCATCGTGATCGCCGGGCTGATCTATATGGCCATCGTCGGACGACTCTTTCTCGTTGGACCGAAAGCGCAGGATCAGGTGCAGGCCGAACCAGGACTGCGTGCCTACCTGAGCGAAGTCGTGGTCTTGCCCGCGTCACCGCTCGTCGGTAAAACGCTGGGCGAATCCGCGCTCGGCCAGAACCTGGACCTGACGGTCCTGCGCATCATGCGCGACCAAACTCCGCTTCTCGCTCCGAAGGCGGACACCGTGATCCGGGCTGGCGACGTGTTGGTGGTGGAAGCCAGTCCCGATGATTTGCTCCGAGTGAAAGACGTGGCCGGCATTGAAATCAAAGGCGACCTCGAACACGGCGACCCGACTCTGCCCATTGAGGATCTTGGCATTGTGGAGGTGATTCTCC
>DATHKK010000286.1:0-2523 GCA_035489355.1 Candidatus Limnocylindria bacterium | reverse complement strand
AGTGCCAGTTGCGTTCGTCGAAGCGCCGCCTCCCAGATTGCCCAGGCCGCGCAGAATTTTTCCGGCATCACCACCAACATAATTTCCCACCGTACCGACCAGAATCCGGCCTGCGGCGATGCTGTCGATTTGCGGCTTGGGTTCACCAATCGTTCCGCCAATGGCGACGAATCGCGGCAACGCCACGAACTGCACATTGGTCGCGAGATCCGGCGGCGCCAACCGCGCGCGCTCGGCCACGTTGCGGGAAAGCGCCAGGTCCACCGGCATCCGATTCAACGTCGAGTTGGTCAAGACACTCGCCATGGTGATCGTACCGGAAACGCCAGCGCGGAACACGGAACTCTCTGCCGTTCCCACCGGGATACTGACTGCGCCATTACTGATCGTGATGTGCGTGTCCACCCAACTGAGCGGCGAGTTGGCCAGCTCCGGAACGCGAATCGCGAGCGCGATGGGGCGAAGAATCTTTTGCAGCCGTGGATTGTCCAGCACTTGGATATTGGCGTTCGTGAGAGTCAGCCCAACTTGCCCGCCCAGATTTTTTTGCAAATTCGGCCCCGTGACGCCCGCTCCTCTGATTTGCGCCGAAGTCAGGAGAGTGCCTTTATACTGCCCTTTCTTTTCCGGAATGAAGGTGTTCGCCAGCGGCTCGATCGGAACTCCGTCCAGCTTCGTGTTCACGTCGTACTCGTATCCAGCCACAGCGAGATTTATCAGCGCAGTCAGGTTCACGGGAGCGCCATTGAGCGTGAGAGAGAATGGATTCACGGTGACCCGTCCATTGTCGATCACCATCTTGGTCACAAGATTCGAAATTGCCACCTCGCGCAGGAAAAATTTCGCAATGTTCACCTCCTGCACGAATTGTGTGAACGGTAGCGTCACGGGCGGAGGTTCTGTTTCGGGCTTCGACTCCGCTGGTGACGTCGCAGGTTTGCTTGAACTCTTCACCGTCTCGTTCGTCGCCGCCTTCTTCCCGGCAAAGATGTCGTAGTAAGGCGTCACATCGAGCCCATCCGAAGTGACTTTGAGATTACCCGTCCACGCGTTCGATTTCGACATATCGATCCGGCCCGTGACGTTCAACGAGTTCGGAGCGCGCTCTGTCTTGGTGAGCGCGAGTTGCACAGTTTTCAAGTCCAGCACGCCCTTCACCTGCGCGATGTCAGCAGTCAAGTCCACCGCCAGCGGCGTCTTCGGCACCTGACCGCTTGGATCGTTCACGACGAGGTTGGCCACGTGGATTTCAGCCTTCACCGCCGTGTCCTCCGGGCCGTCGAGCTTCGCGGTCGTGTTGGCGTTGATCGTGATCGACTCCAGTTGCCTGTCGCCCAGCGCCGCCGCGAGAAACGACTTCAGCGCGTTCTGATTCAACTCCGTGAGCTTCGCCGTGATTTGCCCGGCCTTTTTCGCGAGATCATAATTGCCCGCCACATCGAATGCGCCGCCGGCTTGTCCGCTCTGCTGCAATGAACCGGCAAGCTTCTTGATGTCCACCGCGTCGCCGCGCATCGCTACATCAACGTCCACCGCCGCCGCAAATCGATCGAAACGATTCGACTGAAACGCGCCGGTAAACGCATCGAGGTTCAACTTGCCCGTGACGGAGCGATCCAAACTGTTCGGTGTCCCGGCTTTAGCCGGCTCTCCCGGAGCACCCTGAAGGGTGGACACCGAACTTTTCTGCACCACGCGCCCGGCGAACTTCACCGTGCCCGCGCTCGCGCTCAGTCCCGGCACGCTCACAAGCGATGCGACTTGTGGCAGTGATGCTTCGAGGTTCGCCTGCACGTCGGCGTCCTGCGACTTGGTGTTGTACTGCAACGAACCACTGACCATGAACGCCTGCTGGCCGGCCCGCGCCAGTTCCGCGCGAAATTGCTCGAGGTTCACGGCGCTGAAGTCCTGCACTGTTCCGCGCGTCACAAACGTCAGGTCGGCGTTGTCCACACGATTGCTTCCAAACGCGGCGCTCAGTTGCCGTAACTGCGTCGCCAGATTGATCGACAACTTCTTTCCCGCTTCCTGCGAAACGAGATTCAAAGTCACACCCAACTTGCCGCTGCTAATAGTCCCGTTCGTGCCGAGGAACGCCTGCCAGTCCGGCAAGTTGAAATTCGTAATGACAAGATCGAACGCGGATTCATCAACAGCGCCCGCGGCTTTGCCAAGTTCCAGCAACATCGGCTTCGTCAACGCCCCGCGCAGGAAGTCAGCATTGTTCTGCGTGCCGTTAATCGTGAACTGCTGGATGAGCGCGGTCTTGTTCGTCTGATCATAAGTGAGCGCATAGCTCGTGCGCACATCGAGCGGCGGCGTGGTTTGCCCTTTGGTCGTCGCGCTGAAGGTGCCGACCAATAAAGCGCCGTTCACCGCGATTATCCGTCCGCGCTGCGTCAGTTCGATGGTGTTGGTGGAGTTAATCGTCGTCCGATTGAAGTCAGTGGCCATCGCCGCGCCCACGAAGTTCAGTAACTGCCGGTCGATTTGAGAAATATTCACTGCGAGTTTGCCCTCACT
>DATHKK010000285.1:0-6577 GCA_035489355.1 Candidatus Limnocylindria bacterium | reverse complement strand
GTCGATGTCGCGATCACTCTCCAGATAATCGACGCACCGCTGAAAGCCCCACGCCCAACCCGCGATGCAGCCGCGATCTCGCGTCAATGAATTCGTGGCCGAACCCGTGCGCTCTTTCGCCAGCCACGCATAGACGCCGTCCGAAACATCGCCACGATCCGAATCCACGTCCGCATTGGCAAACGTCGCCAGTGCGTAGCCGCGATCGATGATCTGTTCCAGCGGCCAATCACTCGCCTGCGTTCCACGCGCGGCGTCCGTGGCGTGATTGTTCGTGCAGCCCTTGCAACCGTTCCCGAGCCAGGCACGCGACAAGGGAATCCGCGGGTCAGAATGAATCGCATGGTTGCCGCAAAAATTCATCGCCAGGAAAACGGGCGCCGGCTTCGCGGCCGCGTTGGGAATGATCAGCAACAAGTCGATCTTGGGAACATCGCTGCCAGGGATGGAAATCGTGGCTAGCTTCAAGGTCGCCTTCCCGTTGAGGAAGTTCCGATCCACGACCTTGCTCGCGAGATCGAGCTTGCCCGGCTTTGGCGGAATTTCCCCGTACATGTAGTGCTGAAACAGCGCCTTCAACTCCGCGCGCTTCGCCGTCCATTGCTGCGCCGTGGTGACCTTGGCGCCATCGAGCATCACGAGCGGATCGGGAAATTCCGTTCGGGACGGCAAGCGTTCCGGCTCGGGAAACGCGGAAGCGGCGCGGCTATTCGAAGAAGCAAAAAGACCCACCGCCAAAATGAAGCCGCCCGACAGACGCATGGAAAGTGAATTCATTGCGGCACGTTAGGACGACGTGGCGCGCAAATGCAACCGCACCGATTCTGCCATAGAGCGTTCCGAGCAGGCCGTTGCGGACCGGGAATTACTAACGCTCGCTGGCCGCGCCCAGAAGCCACGGCGTGCGTTCCTGGAGCGGGAGCCAGATTCGGAAGGTCGTCCCCTGCCCCACGTTGCTCTCGAGTTGGATGCGCCCGCCGTGGTCGCGCACGATGCGTTGCACAATCATCAGTCCCAGACCGCTGCCTTTCTTTTTTGTCGTGTAGAAGGGTTCGAAGATGCGGTTCAACAGGTCCTGCGGGATGCCGCCGCCCGTGTCCGACACGATGAGGAACACTCCGTCGTCGCGCGCCTCGGTCCTCAACGTCAGCACGCCGCCGCGCGTCATGGCCTGAAGCGCGTTCTTGGAGAGGTTCACCAGCACCTGTTTCATTTGCGCGGGATCGATAGGCGCGAGGGGCAGCTTGCTCGAAAGATTCTCATCCACGCGAATGCCGCGGTTCTCGATCTCGGGCCGCAACAGATCGAGTGTCTCGCGCACCACGTCATTCAGCGACACCGGTTTGATTTGGAGCGGCGCGGGCCGGATGGCCTGGAGAAATTGCGTGATGATGTAGTCGAGGCGATCGATCTCGCCCTTGGCGACGCCGAGATAACTTTCCACTTTCGCGGCGACCTCGGCCACGTCGTTGCCGGCGGATGAAGCTCGTTTGGCCCCGCGCGCAAGGTCGCTCACCTCGGGCGCCAGTTTCTTCAACTTCCTCGCTTCGCGTTCCAGCAATTGCAGGTGGATGCTGAGCGCATTCAACGGATTGCCAATCTCGTGCGCGACACTCGCCGCCAGCAACGTGAGCGCCTGGCTACGTTCGCTTTCAATGGCCGCAAACGTTTTTTCGCGCGCCTCGGTCGCGTCGTGAACGATCAATGCCACGCCGCTGGCGCCGCGCTTTTCCGCATCGAGCGGCGCGGCATAGACGTGGAGAAATCGCGGGCGCGGATAATGAATTTCGAATTCATGGCGGGCCACGCGTTTGCCGCCGGCGCGATCCATGGCCGCGACTTGTTCCCAATCCAGCTCGGGCAAAAACCGCGCGATAGGCTGCCCTTCAGCGGCCTGGGGCAAACCGAGAAGGCGGATGGCCGCGTCGTTGAAATAGGCGATGCGCTCCTGCGCATCCACGACGAGCACGCCGTCTTCAATGGTGTTGAACAGGGTTTCGAGAAACGCGCGCTCGTGGGCCAGCCGCTCGACAACGGTTTGCAGTCCCTCCTTGTCGAGCCGCGGCAGGCGCCCGAGCACTTTGTCGAGGAAGTTGGACTTACTCGGCATGGGACAGTGACGAATGACGGACGACGAATGACGAATGATGAACCAAGCTCAGACTACGAAGCTCGTGCCGGAAATCGTCAATCGACATTCTCAAAACCACTTCTTCCTCCGGAACCACCAGCCTGTAATGACCGTCGCCACCGCGGTCACGATGAAGGCGAACCGATAACCGTGCGCCCAATGGTACTCGGGAACGCTCTCGAAATTCATGCCATACCAGGTGCCCACCAGCGTCATGGGCGTCGTGATGACGGTGATGAGCGTGAGCAGCTTCACCACTTCGCCGGTCTGGTTCGACGACATGTTCAAGTACACCTGCAGAATGCCGGTCAGCGAGTCCGCGTAGTTCTGGGCCTGCTCTGAAATGTGGTAGAGCGCGTCGTACACGTTCCGGTAATACGGCACGAGGTGGGGGCGAATGAGCTTAAACTCGCCGCGCGCGAACCGAGCCAGCACTTCGCTCTGCGGACCGATGATGCGGCGCAAATGAAACACTTCCTTCTTCACGCTCAGGATACGGTTCAATGTTTCCTTAGTGGGATGTTCCAGCGCGCTGGTTTCCAATTCCGCAATCTCGATGGAGAGTTCCTCCAGCGCCGGCTTATAATTCTCGACCAGGGCATCGAGCAGCCGATGGGCGACGCGATCCGGGGCGCGCGCGATGCCCAGCAGTCCTTTGACGCACATTTCCTCCACCTGCACCACGCCGCGCAAAGGCACGGTGTGATACGTGACGAGAAAATTCTTACCGAGAAAAAAATCCAGCTCGCTCGTACCAAACACCCCCCCGGCGCGGCTGTAGTCCACGGCGTGAATCACCATGAAAAGATATTGCGCGAAGCGGTCGCCTTCCTTGGGCGAGTATTCCTCGACCTTGGGCGATTGACTTTCCTTCACGCAGTCCTCGATGGAGAGCGGATGAAAATGAAACAGATCTTCGAGAATGAATTTGATGTCTTCCGGGCTGGGGCTTTCGAGATCGATCCACAGGAAGAGGTTTGTGTCGCTGAGCAACGTGGGCATGAGAAATCGCTCGAGGTCCAAACTGTGCAGCTTGCCCTGAGTCGTGAAAGCGAATGAGCGAATCATGCGGCGCGAATGTTTCCCGTTCGATGTTCGATCTTCAATGTTCAATGTTCGAAGTCGAACGTGCTGCCGGTTTGCAATCGGCAGTCGGGGTTCCCTCCATTTCAACGCGGAGAGAAATTCACACGTGCAGATCTCAGCGCGTCTCTGCCAGTTACAAACTGGCAGCACGTTACGGAGTTCTGCGCTCTGGCGCCTTTGGCCGCAGTCGTTGGAATTTCTTCTGGCGCGCGAATTGGTGTTCGCTATCGTGACGCCTCATTTTCCGAATTGAACTCAACTGAATGAACGCAATGGAACCACAAGGCGATATCGCACTGATTGGCTTGGCCGTCATGGGCCAGAACCTCATCCTCAACATGAACGACCACGGCTTCACCGTCGTCGCCTTCAATCGCACCACGTCCAAGGTGGACGACTTTCTGGCCAAGGAAGCCAAGGGCACAAAGGTCCTGGGCGCACACTCGATCGAGGAAATGGTTTCTAAACTCAAGCGCCCGCGCCGCGTCATGTTGATGGTCAAGGCGGGCAAGCCTGTGGACGAATTCATCGAACTCCTGCTGCCGCATCTCGAAGCGGGAGACATCATCATCGATGGCGGCAATTCACTGTTTCAAGACACCGACCGCCGCGTGAAACATGTTGAGAGCAAGGGATTGCTCTACGTCGGCACCGGCGTTTCTGGCGGTGAAGAGGGCGCGCGCCATGGCCCATCGATCATGCCGGGCGGTTCATCCGCCGCGTGGCCGCACGTGAAGGACATTTTCCAGGGCATCGCGGCGAAAGTGGACAACGGTGTTCCGTGTTGCGACTGGGTCGGCGAAGGCGGCGCGGGCCATTACGTGAAGATGGTCCACAACGGCATCGAGTACGGCGACATGCAGCTCATCTGCGAAGCCTACAACATCATGAAGAGCGGTCTCGGCATGAACGCCGGCGAGATGCACAACGTTTTCGCCGAGTGGAACAAGGGCGATCTCGACAGCTATTTGATCGAAATCAGCCGCGACATTCTCGCGAAAAAAGACGAAGACGGCACGCCGCTCGTGGACAAGATTCTCGACACTGCCGGCCAGAAGGGCACGGGCAAGTGGACGGTGATCAATTCCCAGGACCTCGGCATTCCCATCACGCTCATGGCCGAAGCGGTTTACTCGCGTTGCGTGTCGGCGTTGAAAGACGAGCGCGTGAAGGCGGCGCGCAAGTTGAAAGGCCCGCGTCCGAGCATCGGCGCGGCGAAGAAGGAAACGGCGAAAAAGGCGTTCATCGAAGACATCAAGAGCGCGCTCTATTCATCCAAGATCGTTAGCTACGCGCAGGGTTACATGCTGATGCGCGCGGCGGCGGCGGAATACAAATGGAACCTGAACTACGGCGGCATTGCGCTGATGTGGCGCGGCGGCTGCATCATTCGTTCGCGTTTCCTCGGCAAGATCATAGAGGCTTACGAGAACAATCCGAAGCTGTTGAACCTGTTGCTCGATGATTATTTCCGCGGCGAGATCAAGAAATCACAGAAGGGATGGCGCAACGTCGTGGCCACGGCGGCGAAGAAAGGCATTCCGGTTCCGGCGTTCAGCACGGCGCTGGCGTTCTACGATCAATATCGCAGTGCGGTCCTGCCCGCGAACCTGCTCCAGGCTCAGCGCGATTATTTTGGCGCGCACACCTACGAGCGCGTGGACAAACCGCGCGGCGAATTCTTCCACACCAACTGGACCGGCCGTGGTGGCGACGTGAGTTCGAGCACTTACAACGTGTAGTTGAATCGCGTTCGCGGTTCGGAACGGTGGGGCGCGGCGCGCGCCGCCGACGAGCCAAGGATTTTCCGAATCGGGAGCGTCTCCATTCGCGGCGAGCGCGGAGCGACGCGTCCTATCCTCAAACGTTGCGGCAGCACGCCATCGAAATACGCCGCCGCGGCATCCCTTCCTTTGATTCAAGCTCGACAAGCCGCGCGCGCCTGCCTAAACAACGCGCACACCAAAGACAGAAAAAATTATGAGTTCAACTTACGTTCCATTGATTAGTTCAGGAGTGGCCGGCCCGCTCGGCGTGCTGCACTTGCCGCGCTTCTGGCTCAAGACTTCGCTCGAAGCCAGCGGCAAACTCGCGCCTGGCTATCCGGGTTGTGGCAAAGGCTACGACCAGATGGTGCTCGACGGGCTTGGCCTGAATCGCGACGCGGTGCTCGGCTACATCAAGACGGAGAAGCCGACGTATCCCCAGTTCGAAGCGTGGATTAAAAAACAGTCCGGCGCAAAGCTCGACCAGGCGTCGGTTGAGAAACTCAACAGCGCCATTCGCGGCTACATTCACAGCGACGATGTGCGCAAGGGCGTTTTCAGCGCCAGCGGTCTGACCGACGATTCGTGCTCCTTTCGCGACGCGGTGAACCTGAACAACCTCGACGATTGGAAGGAATTCCACGAAGCGGTCCTGAAGTAGCCGAGCGCGATCGCAAGCGCTCTGTTCCAGCCCATCAAAGACAGAAGCCGTTCCTCTGAGCAGGAACGGCTTCGCGGCGTGTGGCCAAGTTGCTTTAGGGCTGGCTGGAAATTCTGATGCGGAAGCGGCCGCCCGTAATGTTGAACCCGGGACCGCTGCAATCGAAAAGGCCGTAAACCTCATTCGTTGTTTGGCTCACGAAGACCACGCCGTTGGTCGCGCCCACATTGGTTTCCAACTCGGGCGAATAAACTCCCGTGCGGTTGGTAAGAGAAGCGTCCGCGGGAATCGTGTATCGGAAGGTTCCGAACTTCGCGTTAGGCAAGGAAAGCAAGATGCCGCGGGGATACGGACCCGCGCCGGACGTGGCCAAGCCGCTAATCGTTAAGCTAATGTTGGAGTCTGTGGCGACAGCTTGGAAAAAATTGCCTGAAGCTGCCCCGGCGCTGGTCAGAAAATTGGTGTTGTTGATTTTGGCCGAGACGGAATCGAGCGGCAGATTGGTCGGAAACGGAAAGTTCAACGCTTGGTTCGCCTGGAAGAACAACGTGTCGAGCTTGCGCCGCGTCGCGTCATATTGGTTGGCAAATTTGGCAATCTTCATGGGCAAATTCAACTTCACCGCAATCGAGGCAAAGGCATTGAACTGCGCCGTGACGACGGTGGTTTCTGGTGACGGCGGCAGTTCCGGCAACAGTCTTTCGCCAATGAACTCGTACTCGACGTTGAATCCGGTCAGGAGATTGGAAGCCGTCGCGTCCAGCGGAGCGAGGTAATCTGGACGGCGACGCAGCGCGCTGTTGAGTTTCGCCAAGGTCTTGCCGTCGCTGAGATTCTTGCCCAACACGTTGGTCTGATTGCTCAACATGCGCAGCAAGGACCGTTCGGCGCGCGTCGGATCTTCGTCCGCGGAAAGAACAGAAATATCTTCGG
>DATHKK010000284.1:0-7469 GCA_035489355.1 Candidatus Limnocylindria bacterium | reverse complement strand
TGATCACAAACGATTGGCCGAACGGGAAACTGACGTGGTGATTCTCGAAGTCGCTGACACGGGCAAGGGTATTCCGCCGGACGCGGAGAAACGTCTCTTCGATCCATTTTTCAGCACCAAGGACACTGGCACTGGCCTCGGTCTCTCCATCGCGGCGCGAATCGTCGAAAAGCATGGCGGCGCTTTGCAGTATCAAACGGAGATGAATCGTGGGACCACGTTCGGTATTGTCCTCCGGCGCGTTGAAGAACATGAAGACCAGAATCCTGCTCATTGAGGACGATCCGGGCATCACGATCACGCTGCAGCGACTGCTCGCTGGCGAAGGGCATGACGTGGTGGTGGAGAAACGCGGGGATTCTGGTCTGGCGCGCGCACGTGACGAACCGTTCGACGTTGTTCTCAGCGATTTGAAATTGCCGGGCCTGAGCGGACTCGATCTGGTTCGCGAACTTCATGAAGCAAAGCCTCGCCTGCCCATCGTTCTCATGACGGCGCACGGGACAACGGAAACCGCAATTGAAGCCACCAAGCGCGGCGCGTTCGATTATCTGCTCAAGCCATTTGAAATGCCGGAACTGCTCGAAGTCGTGAGCAAGGCGCTGGTGACAAGCCGATTGATGTCCGAGCCGGTGAATCTCGGCACGCCAGCGGGCGCGGGCGACACGATCATCGGTGCGAGCCGCGGGATGCAGGCGATTTACAAAGAGATTGGCCGCGTGGCCGCCAAGCCGGTGAACGTGCTTATTCGTGGCGAGACCGGCACGGGCAAGGAACTCATCGCGCGCGCGCTTTGCCAGCACAGCGAGCGAGCGAACGCGCCGTTCATCGCCATCAATTGTGCGGCGATTCCCGAGACGCTGTTGGAGAGCGAACTGTTCGGTCACGAACGCGGCGCGTTCACCGGGGCGGAGGCGCGGCGTCTCGGCCGGTTCGAGCAGGCGAATGGCGGCACCCTTTTTCTCGACGAGATCGGCGACATGACGCCCGGCACGCAGGTGAAGCTCGTGCGCGTGTTACAGGAGCGTTCGTTGCAACGGCTCGGCGGCAAGGAAAACATTTCCGTGGATGTGCGCGTCATCGCCGCCACGCATCGCGACCTGGAACGTGCCATTCAGGAAAAACAATTTCGTGAAGACCTCTATTACCGGCTCAGTGTCGTGGTCTTGAACATGCCGCCGTTGCGCGAACGCCGCGAAGACGTCCCGGAACTGACTCACTACTTTTTGCAGAAGCACGGCGCGGCGTTGGGCGCTGAAGCTCCGTCCATTCATCCCGACGCGATGCAATTTCTTCAGGCACAGCCGTGGCCGGGCAACGTTCGCGAATTGGAAAACGTGGTCCGCAAAGTTCTGCTCCTCGCCGCAGGTTACACAATCAACCTCGATCATGTGAGCGCCGCAACGAGCCGGCCTGCCGGTGCCCCAGAGCCCGACGGCCAAACGCTACGCGATCTCGCCGCAGCCTTGCTCGCCGCCGCACAGCGCGGTGAGTTCGCCGACTCCCATGCACGCCTGCTTGAAGGCGCGGAAAAGGAAATCATCAGCCAGGCCATTCAGCTCACGCACGGCAATCAACTCCAGGCCGCGCGCCTGCTCGGCATCTCCCGGCTGACACTGCGCGAAAAACTCACTCGATTTGGTTTGCGCCCCGATCCCTCGGGCGGAACTTGAATCATGAAACGGTGGTTCTCTGAATCGTGCCGGAAACTTTGCGGCATCGAAGATTCGCCCGAGTGCATCGCGCGCGGACTGGCCATCGGAATTCTCATCGGCTTCACGCCACTCTTCGGACTCAAGACGCTGTTGACGCTGCTCCTCGCGGTCCTGCTGCGAGCAAACAAAATCGCTGCGGTGATTGGTGTGACCGTCCACGATCTCGCGCTGCCGTTTCTCCCGTTCCTTTTGCGCGGTGAGTATGAGGTTGGTTATTGGCTGCTGAACCAGCCGCATCGCTGGCCACAACATCTTCATCACACGCATCTGCGGCCGCACGAATGGCTGAGCTGGACAACATTTCTGCACGTGGGCGCGCCATTGCTGCTTGGCTCGTTGCTACTCGCGGCCCCGGTGAGTTTGCTCGCTTCCGTGGTGACGCGATATGCCCTGTCGCGAAATCAGCAGAAGGCCGGCTGAATACGCACACATCGTATTCACGGCCTGAAAAATTGGCGTCGCTGGCTGAGGTGATAAGCCGTTGTCCAACTCTGTTCGGCGGTTTACCACGAGACACTTTGCACGCGTTCGACAACCCGCCAAACGCACGTCTCCTCCGCAATGGCACGACGGCGGCTCTTCTGATTCCAAGGTTCGCTTGAAGCAAAGTGAACGAAAGGAAAGGCACGTTATGAGAAAACGAATTCAACCGGCAAAGCTCCTCCTGACGGCGCTGTGCGCGACCGGCTTGGTGGGGATGATGGCCAGCGGCGCGGAGTTCAAGGCCGCCTCGCACGAGCGCGGCAAGATCGAAAGCGTGGACCCCACGGGAAAAACGCTGACGGTCGAGAAAGCTCACTCGAAGGACACGGATGTGTTCACGTGGAACGAAAACACGACGTTTCAGCAACGCGAGCATCTGCTGGGCAAGTCGCAGACCGTGACGGCAACGGATCTGAAACCCGGCGAGCATGTGAACATTGAATACTACAAGGAGGGCGATCATCTGGTGGCCAAAAAGATCACCATCAGCCACGAAAACCACGCCGCGGGCGCGGCCACACAACTCAATCGCAGTTGAACCGCGACATTCAACGCCTGTGGCAGGCTTCTCGCCAGCCACAGGCGCGTGGCGACGCAACCATTTCAACTCATGAAAAAAACAATTCTGCTCGCTGACGACGACGCTTCCATCCGCACGATGGTCGGCCGCGTTCTGGAATCGGAGAACTACAATGTGGTTTTCGCCTTTAGCGGCAGAGACGCCGCACTGCGGTTCATGGCCGGTCCGCCAGACCTCGTGTTGCTCGACCTCAATATGCCGGACAAGGACGGCTGGGAGGCGTGGCGTCTCATGAATTATTGGAAACGACGCGTGCCGGTGATCGTGATTACCGCGCGGCCACACCAGTATGCACAAGCCCGAGAGAGCAAAGTGGATGCGCTGATGGAAAAGCCGCTCGACCTGCACCTCCTACTTGAAACGATCCAACGACTGCTCGCCGAGTCGAACGCAGCCCACGCCGCGCGCTTGAGCGATCCCTACTTCAAGACAGCTTTGTTGAGCGCGCCTGCTCTGGCCGATGCAAAAATCAATTCATGAACTCAAGCACGATTCAGGTCCTGTTCCCGCGACGCGAACATCGCTTTGCTCCGTCGCTCAAAACCATGAAACGCAAACTGTTGCTTGTGGATGACGATCCGTCCGTTCGAAAAATGTTGGGCCGACTGCTGATCGCGGAAGGCTATCAGGTGCTGCCCGCGGCGAACGGACAGGAAGCATTGGACATCGCAGCGGCGACGGAATTGGATCTTGTGTTGCTCGATTTGAATCTGCCGGTGAAAAACGGTTGGGACACGTTCGAACGGCTCACTAGCGACAATCCGATCGTGCCAATCATCATTATTACAGCGCGACCGAACCAGCTTTTCCCGGCGCTGGCTGCGGGAGTCGGCGCGCTGATGGAGAAGCCGTTGGACTTCCCAAAATTGTTAGAAACCATTCGCGGGCTACTGGACGAACCCACGGAGGAACGTCTGGCTCGACTCGTCGGAAAACCGGTTGAGTTTCATTATCTGCCAGCGCGGCCAAAGGAGGAAAACAAGCCATGAAAACCATCACCGTTCCGAACATCCAACGGCCGGACCCGCCGTCCGTCGGCGCACGCAAATACGTCGTGTACCAATTTCTGATTTTAGGCGCGTTGATCGGCATCACTTTCTTGAACGAAGCTGTGGACCTCCCGCATTACTTATTCGGCGCAGCGTCCACGTCCGTCGGCCAGCGCGCGGGCGAAATCTTCATCGAGATTGTCAGTTACGCCATCATCATCGGGATCGAAATTTCACTCATTCGGAAGCTCTACCGCTCGCTCCGCTTACTGGAGGGCTTCATCACGATCTGCACCAATTGCAAGAGAGTCCGCTACGGCAGCGACTGGGAAACAATGGAAGCCTACATCACGGAGCATCCGAAGGCCTACTTCACTCATTCGCTGTGCCCTGAGTGCATGAAAACCTTGTATCCCGAGTTGGTGGAAGATCTCGAACGCCCGGAAGGAGCCATCGCATCGCGATGAAAAGCACGGGCAGGTCAATGCGATTCACTTGCCTGAGAGGTGCAACAGTGGTCAACAAATTACCTCAATGGTTGTCAAGTAAGCAGCTGCAGCCGCGGGCGCCGTCGTGAATCGCTCGCGACTGCCGTAGAATCAATCTCCGACCGGTCCACTAACGCGCTGGCACTGCTTACGCTAATCGAATCTGTGAACATTTTGCGCGCCCGAACCCTGAATACAACGCCAAGCCTCGTTCGCGATCACGAGACATCCGGGTCCACCAAGGATACGTCTCGGCCCCTGGCCAGCGGAAAGGAAGCGGCCGACCCGAAGACGCGTTTTCTCCGCCAGCCCGGATACATTTCCATGCGAAGGCGGATTCTCGTCGTGGACGATGACACCTCAGTGCGCGAATGGATTGCGCGTGTTTTGGAGGAGCAGAGCTACGATGTTATTGTCGCCGCCACTGCGCGCGAGGCAGTTTCCATGTTCCTCGCCGGCTCGCCCGATCTTGTTCTCCTGGATTTGAATATGCCGGATGAAGATGGATGGGAAATCTTCCGCACGATGCACAAGCTCTGGCCGTTTGTGCCCGTCATCATCGTCACGGCCCGGCCGCATCAGACCGAGCAAGCGGCCAAGTCGGGAGCGGACGCTTTAATGGAGAAGCCGCTGGATTTCCCAGTGCTTCTCAACGGGATCAAATATCTGTTGTCGGAACCGGAGCGCCAGCGCCTGCGTCGCGGAGCGATTCAGGACAAGGCCGCTTTTCGCTTCTTGAACAAACCCGACGCCAAACAGTCTGATCACGCCACCACGCGCAGCAGTTGTGCACCAAACAGTCGCACAGGGGAAGTGGTTGCTCGCACCACACACGCCGAAGCCGAGCGCAACTGCGTGCTCCTGGTGGACGACGATCCGTCCATTCGGGAATTCCTCGGCCGTGCCTTGAAAATGGAGAATTACGATGTGGTCTTGGCACGCGACGGACGGGAGGCCGCAGTGAAATATCTAGTCGTTCCCTACGACCTCGTGCTGCTCGATTTGAACATGCCGCGAATGGACGGATGGGAAGTGCTCCACACCATTCAGCAGATGCAACCTCTCTTGCCCGTGATCGTCATTACGGCACGGCCACATCAGTACGAGCGGGCTGTTACGAACAAAGTCGATGCGCTGATGGAGAAGCCTCTTGACCTGCCGCTCCTGCTCAAAGCGATTCGCGAATTACTGGCGCAATCGATCTATGAACGCGTCGCCCGTCTGCACGATCCGAATGTCAAGACAGCGCTATTGACGGTGTCCCAAGAAGAGATCAGATGAATGCCCGCCACCATTCCAAACACCGTCGGCCCTACCTTGAAACGATTTCTGCTCGTTCAATTCGTGCTCCTTACCGCGTTGATTGCGCTGTCCTTACTGCGCAAACTCGCAGATCTGCCGCATCATCTGCTCGGTGCCGCGCCGACATCCTTTCAACAACAGTGGACCGAGGTCGCCGTTGAAAGCTGCCAACCACGTGGTGAAACTCGTCGCGCTACGACGAGTAGCGGCGCGCTCAGTTTACGGACTCCGGAGTTGGTAAAACCGGTTCGCGCTCGTCAAAGGGAGGCGCAGCGTGCGGAGATTCCCGCTCACTTGCGGCGGCGTGGTTTCGTTTTCCCAAGTCCCCTGCGCTGCATCGCCGCGATACTGGAGTTGAAAGCTCGCGGAAGATTTCCAAGAGAGGACGATCTCGTCACCATCGGGCACAGCGGTGAGCGTCGGCCCGGTCGTGGTGGCGAATTGCAACTGCTGAATCTGTTCCAGTGAAATGGCTTCGTCGAAGACTTGCAGTTCATCGATCAATCCCGGAAGACGCGGCTGGGTCCATCAGGTCCGGCGCCGATTCGCGCCGGAACATCAACAGAATTGAAATTGCCCGCAGTGAGGGTGCCAGAAGTAAGGACCGGCCCGCGCGCGTAAGGTGCGGCGACATCCAGCGAAGCCGCCTGATCCGATTTGCCAAAGTAGTATCGCACTTCACCACCGCTCACGGACGAATCGTAGGTCACCGCAAAAAAGACCCAGTTGCCGGAAGTGGCAGCCGCGTCGGCCGTGATTTTGCCAGCCGTGCTGAGAGGTCCGCCGCCGCCGCCCGTTGCCCCGGCGTCTAAGCGCAGCTGGATGACGGCCAGAGAAACACCGTCGTGAGGGATAGGAGCGCGATTCTTTTCACTCCCATGATGTTCGCCGAATCACGGCAGTAGCGCGAGGCACATCCACTCGCTGTTCTGCCGCAGGCAGTCGCGCAAAATGAGTTTGCCGTCCACGTAAGCGGGTTGCACCAGGGCGCATCTCAATTTCTGAGCAGGTCAAAGCGGCGAACGAAACACCAAGATCAAAGGCATCCAGTTGATTCTTGTTCGGCGCTACGTTTTTTGCCACGCTGCTGCCGGCGGGCCTCCGCGGGAGGCAAGTGAATCAGATGGTACGCAATGAAACCTCAAGCCGATCCAAGCTTTGGCTCTATTGCGTTTGCATCCGCGACTTCCTTCCTGATGCTTGGCTGCATTTTATTCAGCAGCGTCGCCATCGCACTCCAGCCGCCTCCGCCCGAATTGGTTGAGCAGTATAAACGCGATGGAACTTTCGCCGAGCGAGCAGCCTTCAGCGCGAAGCTTGAAAACCACATCATGCGGCCGGACCTCGCGCGCCGAGCGTCCTTGCGACTAAAGCAACTCGCTAATCCCGACTCCGCCACGCCGAAGTCGCCCCCGCCCGCCTGGCAAGGGATGCCCACGAAGGGCACGAATCGTTTCCCGGTGTTCCTCATCGATTTTCCCGACCAGCCTCACGTCAACGCAGTGTCGAATATCCAGAGCGCGTTGTTCGAGGACGGCAACCCGGCGCGTTATCCCAAGGAGAGCCTCCGCAATTACTACCGTCGCGCTTCCTACAATCAGCTCGAACTCGAAGGCAATCTTCTGGACTGGCACACGATGCAACACGAGCGCGAGTGGTATCCCACCAACGGCGGCACCGCGGCGGTCATCGCAGAACTCATCCAGCATTTCGATCCCATTCACGACTTCGCGCAATACGATCGCGACGGGAACGGCAAGGTGGATTACTTCGCGATTCTATGGTCGGGCCAGCACACGGGCTGGGGCAGTTTTTGGTGGGCGTATTACAGTGGCCTGCCCACCCCCATCGTGGCGGATGGCGTCGAGTTCAACCGCTTCTCCTGGCAATGGGAATCCAATCCAGTCGGCGC
>DATHKK010000283.1:0-4828 GCA_035489355.1 Candidatus Limnocylindria bacterium | reverse complement strand
CTTCGCGGGCGTCAGGGGATACTCGACGCATTTTCCGGCCGAGCGCAGTTGCTGGATTACTTTGAGCGACTCCGCCCGCACCGACTCTTCTTCGATCAAAACGAACACATCGACAGTCGCGTCGAACGGAGGCAGGAGTTTCCGCGCCTTGAGCAATTCCAGCAGCACCACGTCGCCCATGCCGAAGCCGAGCGCGGGCAAATCCACTTTGCCGCCGCTGATCAGCTTCAGGAGATTGTTGTAGCGGCCGCCGCCGGCGATGGCGCGGAACTCACCTTTTTGATCGAACGCTTCGAAGACGACACCAGTGTAATAGGCGAGTCCGCGAATGACGCCATAGTCGATTTTCACGAACGCGCCGAGGCCGCGCGCCTGGAGATTCTGCAAGATGGACTGAAGCTCGGGCGTCGGTTCGCCGGACGTGATGAACGCATTCACTTCGTCGAAGGAGAAACCCAGCTCGCGCAATTTCGTCTCGCTCACCGCGCGCTCTTCCCGCTCCAGCTTATCCACGAGTTGATAAAAAGCGTAGGCCTTCGTCTCGTCCGCGCAACGTTTCAAGAAAAATTCCTGCCAGGCGTTGCGGCTGCTCAGACGAATCACGAAATCTTCATGTGTCAGCCCGAACGAGCGCAACGTGTCGATGAGCAACGCGAGCAGTTCTGCATCCGCCGCCACATCCGATTCGCCGATAATGTCCGCGTTGAACTGGAAATGCTCGCGCAGCCTTCCCTTCTGCTGCTTCTCGTAGCGAAACAGTTGCGGCATCGCGAACCACTTGAAGGGCTTCTTGTAATTGCGCTCTGCCGCCGAGGCCATGCGCGCGAGCGTCGGAGTCATTTCGGGGCGCAGCGCCACGGCACGTTCACCCTTGTCCACGAAGTTGTAGAGCTGGCCCACGATCTCATCGCCGCTCTTGAGAGTGAAGAGTTCCAGCGGCTCCAGGGGTGGGCCGTCGTACTCACGGAATCCGTAGCGCCGCGCCGTCGTGCGCCACGTGTCGAAGATGTATTGGCGCGCGTCCGCGCTCCAGACGTCATTCGCCGGGAGCGGCTCAGGATAAAAATCGCGGAAGCCGGGCAGTCGTTGCATAGAAACGAGCGGACGAGGGAAACAAAAAGTGTGCGCGGATGGCAAGCGCGCCGGAGGGAAATTACGGTCAAGAAGCGGACGAAGTGCCGGCAGATTGATTGGGCGGCGAAAGTTTCAGCACCACTTCCTTCATTACCTTGCCTGGCTTGAAGCGCACCACGGTGCGCGCGGGGATTGGATATTCCTTCGTCGGATCGGCTGGGTTGCGCCCCGTGCGCGGCTTGCGATGACGCACCTCGAACACGCCGAAGTTCCGCAACTCGACGCCTTCGCCGCGGCTTAAGCTGGCAACGATGCTGTCCAGGGTCTTTTCCACGACTTTCGCGACATCGACTTGCGTCATTCCTGTCTCCTCGCAGATGCGTGTCACCAGATCCTGCTTTGTCATAATGTGAAAGGTTGAGGGTCGCTGATTTGAACCGACGATGCGGGTATAGCTCTCCTGGGAGCAGAGGGTCAAGACGTGAAAAAGACCAGTAAATCGTACGAACCAAAGCGGCGAAACGCTTCGTCTTCAATCATTCTCTTAGTCTTAACTCTTACCTCGCCGCGCGCAGTCGGACGAAGATTAGGATTAAGAGTGAGGGTGAGAGTAAGGAGGAACTGAACGACTAACTCTCGAGCACGTTGATCTCGACTGGCTCCACGCGAATGCCCTGCTTCTCCATCCACTGAATGGCGGCTTTGATTTGCGCGCGTGGACCGTCGAGTTCGAGGCACACAATGCCAATCTCGTCCGTCACGCTGGCTTGGCGCACATTGGTCACGAGCGGAAATTTGTGCCCGAGCTGCCAGATGAGCGGCATGGTGATGAGCTTCGGCGGATACATCAGCCACAGACGCGTCTGTTGCTGGCCATTGCCGGAAGATGCGCCAGCGGCCCTGGACTTCGCGGCAGACTTTTTGGTTTTGCTGGGCATGATCGTGAATTGAAACATGTTCTATCCCCCGGCGATCGCGGGAATGATGCTGACCTCGTCGCCATCCTTGAGCGGCGTCTGTTGATTCTGCAAAAAACGAATGTCCTCTTCGTTCACATAGACATTCACGAAACGGCGCACCGCTCCGCTCTCATCGACAAGGCGTTCCTTGATACCGGGATACAATCCCTGCAACTCACCAATCGCATCGCCAATCGTCTTCGCCTGCACCTCGACGAGTTCCGCATCGTTGGTCAATTTGCGAAGCGGAGTCGGAATTCGAACTTTCACTGCCATAGTCTGGTTATCCTCAAAGATGTGTTGCGCCAGTTCAAGCGATGAATTGCCGCAACATGCTGCCGGTTTGCAACCGACAGGCGAAACGCGAGTACCTCGCAGAGCCTTGGCCATGACAACATGCCGGGTTTCGTTATGTCTCTGCCAGTTGCAAACTGGCAGCGCGTTGTTGCTCAGCCGCCAGCAAACGCTGGCACGATACTGATCTCGTCGCCGTCTTTCAGCGGCGTCTGTTCGTTTTGCAAGAAGCGAATGTCTTCCTCGTTCACGAACACGAGCACGGAACCGCGGATGTGGCCGGTCTTATCCACGATGCGTTCGCGGATGCCGTTGTAGCGCGCGTGCATCGCGTCCACGGCTTCGGCGACGGTGGCGGCTTTGATTTCAATCACCTCTTGCTCGCTCGTGAGGCGGCGCAGCGTGAGCGGGATGCGAACCTTGATCGACATGCTAGGCGGTCACCGCGGTTTCCTCTTCGGAAAGGAGAGATTCAAATTCGCGCAGGCTCGGCTTAATTTCGCGCGGTTGGCCGACGTACCCTGCCACAGCGTCGAGCGTCTTGAGACCATTGCCAGTGATGCAGAGCACAGCCGATTCACTCGCTGGAATTTTTCCCGACGCGATCAACTTCTTCGCCACGCCCACAGTGACGCCGCCGGCTGTCTCCGAGAAAATGCCTTCGCACTCGGCGAGCATGCGGATGCCCTCGCGAATTTCGTCGTCGGTCACATCGTCCGCGTGCGCACCGGTTTCCTTCATCACCTTCAGCGCGTAAAAACCATCCGCGGGCGTGCCGATGGCGAGCGACTTGGCAATGGTGTGGGGCTTCACCGGCTTGAAGAAATCCAAGCCAGCTTTCTGCGCAGTGGAAATCGGTGAGCAACCCGTGGCCTGCGCGCCATGCACGCGATACTCGCTGTTCTGCACCAAACCGAGCTTGGTGAATTCCTGATACGACTTCTGAATTTTCGTGAGCAACGAACCCGAAGCCATCGGCACCACGGTGTGCTGCGGAATGCGCCAGCCAAGTTGTTCCGCGATCTCGAAGCCCATGCTCTTGGACCCTTCCGCGTAGTACGGCCTCATGTTCACGTTCACGAAAGCCCAGCCGTACTTGCCCGCAATTTCCGCGCAGAGACGATTCACTTCGTCGTAGTGGCCACGGATGCCAATGACGTTCGCGCCATAGACGAGCGAGTTGACGATCTTCCCCTGCTCCAAGTCCGCCGGGATGAAGACATAAGACTTGAGGCCCGCGGCAGCCGCGTTGGCCGCGACGGAGTTGGCGAGGTTGCCGGTCGAGGCGCACGCCACAATCTTGAAACCGAGTTCGCAGGCGCGGCTGAGCGCGACGCTGACCACGCGATCTTTGAACGACAACGTCGGGTAGTTCACCGTGTCGTTCTTGATCCACAACTCGCGAATCCCCAGACGCGCGGCAAGACGGTCCGCCTTGAGCAATGGCGTGTAACCCACTTCGCAACCCACGGTCGGCTCGGTCGCCACGGGCAGCAGTTCACGATAGCGCCACATCGTCTGCGGACGCGACTCGATGGCTGCTCGTGTCATGGATTTTTTGATGCGGTCGTAGTCGTAAGAGACTTCGAGCGGGCCGAAGTCGAATTCACACACATGCGTGGCCGCGAGCGGATATTCGCGCCCGCACTCGCGGCACTTCAGCGCCTTCATGAAACCGTGTTTTTCCATATTTCGAATTCCAATTTCAAATGACGAATGTCGTCCGGGCGCTCCCGCGTTCGGCATTCGACATTCAGCATTCGACATTTCAAGCGGGGCAACAAAAAACCCCTTCTCATCGAATGAGAAGAGGTGCGGTCAAATGATTGCGCTCTTCTCATCTTTTCCCAAAGCACCCGCTTCGAGCTGGATTTGGCACCTGTCGCTGGAGCTGCGTGCTCCTACCGGTTGCCGTGGCGTCTTCGGGCCAGTCCCTCAACCACTCATGATGAGTCCGTCGTATCAACGGATGCGAATAGAATGATTCATGGGTGTGGGAGCTGTCAAACGGATTTTGCCCTCGGGCAATCTTGGCCGTAACGATGCAGTTCAAGCGCAGCCAAACCAATTCCTCACCCGCCTTGGCAAAGGCTCGCGAACCTGCAATTTTTGTGACGTCGCATGAGCCGTCCCTCGACCATTTTGCCCGCGCCCCGCCCCAAGCGTCCGCCCCATTTGCGCCGCGAAGCGATGAAGACCGCCGCGATCTACCTGGCTTTTGCGACTGGCTGGATTGCTTTTGGGGACCAGCTTCTCTCCCAAATCGCCGACCCGTCGCAGATTCTTCATTTCGAATTCCTCAAGGACACAGCCTTCGCGGTGTTCACCACGCTGCTTCTTTACGTGCTCGTCATGAGGTTCGCGCGCCAGCGCAGCGTGGTTGAAGACGCGTTACGCCGCAACGAGCGCCGCTATCGATCGCTCGTGCTCGCGACCGCGCAAGTGACGTGGACCGCCCGGCCCGGCGGCGAAATCGCCGATCCACAGCCGACGTGGGAAAC
>DATHKK010000282.1:0-2677 GCA_035489355.1 Candidatus Limnocylindria bacterium | reverse complement strand
CGGCCGTTTGCTCGCCGAGGACCGCATCATCCGCGAGATCCTGAAGAAGAAGCTGGAGTCGGCGTCGGTGCCCAAGATTTTGATCGAGCGCGCGGCGAACCGTTGCCGCATTACGATTTTGACTGCTCGTCCCGGTGTGGTCATCGGACGCAAAGGCGCTGAGATCGACAAGATCAAGGAAGAGTTGAGCAAGATGACGGGCAAGGAAATTTACGTGGACATCCAGGAAGTGAAATCTCCTGAGACGGACGCGCAACTCGTGGCGGAGAACGTTGCGTTGCAGCTTGAACGACGCGTGTCGTTTCGCCGCGCGATGAAGAAGACGATTCAGATCGCCATGGATTTCGGCGCGGAGGGAATCAAAATCCGTTGTGCCGGCCGTCTTGGTGGCGCGGAAATCGCCCGCGTCGAGCAGTACATGGAAGGCCGCGTGCCGTTGCACACATTGCGCGCGAATATCGATTACGGGTTCGCGGAAGCGAACACGATGTATGGCAAGCTCGGCATCAAGTGCTGGGTTTGCAAAGGCGAGGCCACGAAGAAAGAGATGCGTCAGGAACGTCCGGTGGCGCGTCCGATTGAGCCGCCGCCGGCTCCTGCTGCCCCCGCAGTCCAGCCGGGTGCTTAAGAGTTTTACGAAGTTAGAAAGAGAAATTTTTTATGCCATTACAGCCAGCAAGGGTGAAGTTTCGCAAGATGCACCGGGGCAATCGCGCCGGCCTGGCGTCGCGCGGCAACACGGTGGCCTTCGGGGAGTACGGTTTGATGGCGATGGAGCGCTGCTGGCTCGATACCAAGCAAATCGAAGCGGCTCGCGTCGCGATCAACCGCAACATGAAGCGCCGTGGCAAGATGTGGATCCGCATTTTCCCGCAGAAATCTTACACGAAGAAGCCGTTGGAAACGCGAATGGGCAAAGGCAAAGGCCCGCTGGAATCGTGGGTGGCCGTCATTCGCCCGGCGAACGTTTTGTTCGAAGTGGACGGTGTGCCGGAAGTGCTCGCGCGGGAGTCGCTGCGGCTCGCGGCAACGAAGCTGCCGATTCGCACCAAGATGATTTCGCGGCATCACATGGGATAAATTTTTGCTGGCGCAAGCCGGCAGCACGTTGCGTATGAAGTACACGGAACTCAAAGATTTGACGGCGGAGGAATTAACGGCGAAGAGCCGTGACCTGCGCCAGGAGATTTTCAATTTGCGCCTGCAACAGGCAAGCAGCCAGCTCGAAAAGCCGGGCCGGTTGCGTACGATCCGCCGCGATGTCGCGCGCATCGAAACGAAGATTTCTGAACTGCGGAGCAAAGAAACCGCGAACGCCGCTTAACGAATTTGCTTATGCCAGAGACTGTTGAAACCAAAGTAGAGGCTCGCGGGGTGCGCAAGGAGCGCGTCGGGGAAGTCATCTCGGCGAAGATGGCCAAGACGATCGTGGTGCGGGTCGAGCGGCGTTTTCCGCATCCGCAGTATCGCAAGGTCATTACGGCCTACTCGAAATTTTACGCGCACGACGAGAAGAGCGAAGCCAAGGCGGGTGATCGTGTGCTGATTCAGGAGACGCGCCCGATTTCCAAGCTCAAGCGCTGGCGTCTGGTGGAAGTGGTCGAGCGTGGCGAGCAGATCGCTCCCATCGCGGCCGAAGTGAAGTAGGATTTACAGCTATGCTACAGATTCGTTCGATTTTGGATGTGGCCGACAACACCGGCGCGAAGCGCGCGGCGGCCATCGGGGTGCTGGGACGCAATCAGCGTTATGCCGGTATCGGTGATGTCATCAAGGCGCACATCAAGGAAGCCGCGCCGGATGGCACGGTGAAAAAAGGCGAAGTGGTGGACGCAGTGGTCGTTCGCACCCGGCAGATTATTCGCCGCAACGACGGTTCGTACCTGCGTTTTGATTCCAATGCCATCGTCATCATCGACAAGGAAAACAATCCGCGCGGCACGCGTATCTTCGGCCCGGTGGCCCGCGAACTTCGCGAGAAGAAGTTCATGAAGATTATTTCGCTCGCGCCGGAGGTCATTTGAATATGCAGAAAACTCACGTCAAGAAGGGCGACGAGGTGGTCATCATTGCCGGCTCGAACAAGGGCAAACGCGGCAAAGTGATCGAAGTGCAGCGCGCCAGCCAGCGCATCATTGTGGAAGGCGCTTGCATGATTAAACGCCATGTTAAGAAGAACCAACAGAACCCGAACGGCGCCATTATCGAGCGCGAGGGCACGGTCCACATCTCGAATGTGATGAAGGCGGACCTGTTCGACGCGAGCAAGAAGCGCAAGACGGTCGAACCCGTCGCCGCCTAGGAATTTTGAAAAGGCTTTCGGCGAAATCCGAGAGCGAATGAATAATGAAAGCCAGACTTTACGAAAAATACGTCAACGAAGTGAAACCGGCGCTGAAGGAAAAGCGCGGTTACACGAACGATCACCAGATTCCGAAGCTGGAAAAGATCGTGGTTAACATGGGCATCAACTCATCGGCGGAAAAGGGGGCCATGGAGGATGCGACCAAGGATCTTGCGGCCATCACCGGACAGAAGCCGACCATCAGCAAATCACGGCACGACATCGCGAATTTCAAGCTGCGCGAAGGTTCGCCGATTGGCTGCCGCGTCACGTTGCGCCGGGACGCGATGTATGAATTTCTGGATCGCCTGGTGGCAGCCACGCTGCCGCGCA
>DATHKK010000281.1:0-2942 GCA_035489355.1 Candidatus Limnocylindria bacterium | reverse complement strand
TCGCTGGATTACGCGGTCTCATGGCGAAGCCCAGCGGCGACATCATTGAGAAGCCAATTCTCTCAAACTTCCGCGAAGGCCTGACGGTGCTCGAGTATTTCATCTCGACTCACGGCGCGCGCAAAGGTCTGGCGGACACTGCGCTCAAGACGGCCGACTCCGGTTACATGACGCGCAAACTCGTTGATGTGTCGCAGGACGTGATCATCCGCGAGGAAGATTGCGGCACCAGCAACGGCATCTGGGTCAGCGCGATCTACGAAGGCGAAGACGAAGTGGTGAAGCTCTCCGAGCGTCTCGTCGGACGTTTCTCGTGCGATGATATTGTGGATCCGCGCAGTCCGAAGACCAAGTTGGTCCAGGCGAATCATGACATCGACGAATTGAAGGCGAAGGATGTCGATACCGCCGGCGTAGAGAAGGTGAAGATTCGTTCCGTGCTCACGTGCGAAGCGAAGCATGGCATTTGCCGCAACTGCTACGGCCGCAGCCTCGCGACGGGCCTCGTCGTGAAGATGGGCGAAGCGGTTGGCATCATCGCCGCGCAGTCCATCGGCGAACCTGGCACACAGCTCACGATGCGCACGTTCCACATCGGTGGCACGGCGGCGTCCGTGTTCAAACAGCCGCAGATCAAATCGAAGGTGGAAGGCACGCTTCGTTACAACGACTTGCGCCTCGTCGAACTCGAAGACGGCAACAACATCGTGCTCAACAAGAACGGCAATATTTCCATCCTCAGCGATGATGGTCGCGAACTGGAGAATCACACCGTCGTCATCGGCGCGGTGATTTCCGTGAAAGAGGGCGCCCGGGTCAAGAAGGGTGAAACCTTCGTGCAGTGGGACCCGTACAACGTGCCGATTCTCTCCGAAAAGGCCGGCAAGATTAAGTTCCATGACATCATCGAAGGCGTGACGATGAAGCAGGAAATGGATCCGACCACGCAGCAGGAAGCGATGGTCATCATCGACCACAAGGAAGACTTGCACCCGTCGATCGTCATCACGGACGACAAGGGTGAACCGGTGGCGAATTATCCGATTCCGTCTGGCGCGCACATCGTCGTGAACCAGGGCGACCGCATCGTGGCTGGCACATTGATGGCCAAGACGCCGCGCAAGACTTCAAAGACGAAGGACATCACCGGTGGTTTGCCGCGTGTGGCTGAGTTGTTCGAAGCGCGCCGTCCGAAAGACGCGGCTGAGATCGCGAAGATCGACGGCATTATCGACTTCGGCGCGAGCGTGCGCGGCAAGCGCTGCATCGTGGTGAAAGATCCCGCGACCGGCACGGAAGAAGAGCACCTGATTCCGATCGGCAAGCACGTGATCGTCTTCAAGGGCGACTTCGTGAAGAAGGGCCAGCAGCTCACCGAAGGTCCGATGGACCCGCACGAGATTCTGGACGTTCTCGGGCCGCACGAGTTGCAGCAGCATTTGGTCAACGAAGTGCAGGAAGTTTATCGCCTGCAAGGTGTGACTATTAACGACAAACATATTGAGATCATCGTGCGCCAGATGTTGCGCAAGATTCGCATCACCGAGCCCGGCGACACGCAGTTCCTGTGGGGCGAACAGATCGACAAGATCGAGTTCGACAATGAGAACGCAGCCGTCGAGAAGAAAGGCGGCAAGCCCGCGGAAGCGCAGCCAGTGTTGCTCGGCATCACCAAGGCCTCTCTCGAAACCGAGAGCTTCCTGAGCGCGGCGTCCTTCCAGGACACCACGCGCGTGCTGACCGAAGCGGCGACGATGTCGAAGGTGGATTACCTGCGCGGCTTCAAGGAAAACGTGATCATGGGTCACATCATCCCGGCGGGCACCGGTTTCGATTTCCACCGCAAGGTGAAGATCAAGCCGCTCGTCGAGATCGAGGAAGAGTCCGAGGCCCCGATGGACCTCACAGCCGAAGCGGCTCCTTTGGCCGGCTAGTCATCACCAACAGATTCATGAAAAGCAGCGCGAGCGATCGCGCTGCTTTTTGTTTTCCAGAGGATCGCGCAGTTTGATTTCGGAAAGTAAGTTGGCAGCAATGCGACCGTTTCTGACTGCGGAGTGGCGTCATCTATTGATGCTCAATTACGTCGTCGATCCGGATGTGCTGCGTCCGTTCGTGCCGGCGGGAACAGAACGACGTACGTGAGCATGGTCGGGTTTCTTTTTCTGCAAACGTGCGTGCTCGGGGTGCCGGTCCCCTGGCATCGCAACTTTGAAGAGGTGAATCTCAGGTTCTACGTTCGACGGCGCGGACCCGAGGGCTGGCGGCGCGGCGTGGTGTTCATCAAAGAAATCGTGCCGCGGCAGGGCATCGCCACGGCGGCGCGCATCTGCTACGACGAGCCGTATGTCGCTTTACCCATGCGGCACCGGATCGAATGCGTGGAAGGAAATCTCGCGGCCGGGAGCCTGGTGGAATACTCGTGGCTCTTCAACGGACGCTGGCATTCTCTTCAAGGGAAAGTTTTGGGGGAATGCGAAGCCATTACGGCTGGCTCCGAAGCCGAGTTCATCACGGAACATTATTGGGGCTATACCCGCCGGACGAGCGCGCGCTGCTCCGAATACAAAGTCGAATACCCGCGCTGGTCCGTCTGGCCGGTGTGTGAAGCCGCGCTCGACTGCGATGTGGCGTCGCTTGACGGCGAAGAATTTTCCCACGTGCTCTGCCAACCGTGCGCCTCCGCATTTGTCGCCGATGGCTCGCCGGTGATCGTGTATCGCGGTAACACCGTTGCGAGTTGAAGGTCCAGTCAACGTGCTGCCAGTTTTTAAGGCAGGAGACGCACTGAATTCAGAACGTGTGAATCTCGTTTTCTGCATGTCGAACGAATGGAACCTGACTGCCGGTTGCAAACCGGCAGCACGTTGCAAGAGCCTGCTGCCTGAGTTGAAGTAATTCACGGAAGAAGATTTGCATCGTGGCGCGGCTTGGATGACAAG
>DATHKK010000280.1:0-2229 GCA_035489355.1 Candidatus Limnocylindria bacterium | reverse complement strand
GCGTGCCCCACCATTTGGAAAACCAGTTCCTCTCACCTATGTGTCCGACGGAATCATTGACGTGGCGGCTTCGCGGAACGGAGACCGCGCGGCCTTTGCCCTGCGGAGATCCGATGCCAATATGTGGACACTGCCGCTTCTGCCGCTGGGCGGCATTGCCAGTCCCAAACGGAATGACGCCATCCTCTCAACACGCGACGAATATAACGCTCAATATTCTCCAAACGGAACCAGTATTGCCTTCGAGTCCGATCGCTCGGGAAGTCCGGAGATTTGGACCGGCGATCTCGATGGCAAAAATCTTTTGCAGCTCACCCGTTTTGGAGGTCCAGTCACCGGATCGCCTCACTGGTCTCCCGATGGCAAATGGCTGGCCTTCGATTCTCGCCTCGATGGCCACGCGGCCATTTTTGTGGTGCCTGCTAAGGGAGGCGAGGCGAAGCGAATCACGCCCGGTGACGGACCGAATGTTGTTCCCTCCTGGTCTCACGACGGCAAGTGGATCTACTTCGCGTCTGGCCGCAAAGGCCGGCACGAAGTCTGGCACGTGCATCCGGATGGCAGCGATGCGGCCCAGCTCACGCGTGGCGGCGGCTTTTATGCCGAAGATGCACCGGATGGAAAAACCATTTATTACACCAAGCAGCGCGATTCGGTTACCTCGCTCTGGCGCGTTAATTTCGACGGCTCGAATGAGCGGCAAGTGGCGGCGCCCGTGCTCGACCGTTGCTTTGCGGTCACTGCTCAGGGTGTCTATTTTGCGAGCGCTTCCACCCCTGCCGCTCCTCCTACGCTCCGCTTCCTAGCGTTCGGGAGCGGGGAGGCGGCAGATATCGCGCACCTCCCGCAACCGATCATGTACGGGCTCGCTATCTCGCCGGACGGACGCCAATTATTGTTCGCCCAACTCGACACGCGCGCGGTGGAGATCATGCTAGTGAACGGCCCGTTTCACTAGTTCACCAGCTTCAATTTAAACGCGTGTACGGAATTTTTCTTGTCCACGTAGGCCCCGGCGATCCAGCCGTTCGAACTGCCGCCCTTGACGAAGGTAGTGCTAGCGCCGTTCACATCCACCGAATGGTACTGGCCAGTGCCTTCAAGAAGGTATGGCGTCACGCCTTGTACTGAGGGAGAACCCGGAGCGCTGTCGATGGAACTCATTCCCACGACTCCTTCTCCGTTTATGAAAGCAACCGTATTGCCGGAGACCGCGCGAGGCGGCGCGATCTTTTCGAAACTGCCGTCGGTTTTTCGCCGGAATCCGAAAGCTCTTCCCCCCGCGTTTTTATAAAATCCGAGGATGTTGCCCCGGGCATCGATCTTGATGGCCTGGGTACTGGTAGAACCCGGAAAGTCGATGCTCGTGAACGCCCCCTGCGGGGACCGCAGCAATCCGTGTGTCTGTTGGTTGCGGATCCAAACTCCGACAGCGGCGCCGTCGTTGTTCATGTCGGTCAGCGTCGTGGTGGCCGCGCCCGGATAGTCAACCAGCGTGAACTGGTTCCCGGTCATGATAAAGCCGTGTCCTTTGTTGTTGCCCACGCTGAACACGCCCGCGACGACCCCGCTGTCGGTCACTACGCGAGGACAGGAAGTCACCGCGCCCGGAGGATTGATCTGGACTAATTTTCCGCCAGGTCTGCGGAGGAAACCGCGCACCACGTTGGTCGCAACGATGTAATATCCGACGATCTCGTTGCTGTTGTTGATGCTGGTTGGGACTGGATTCGTTCCCCAGGGCACCGTAAATTTCTGAGGCTCGCCTGAGTCCTCCACGAAAGCGCCGGTGACATTCTTGTTATCCAGGTAAGTACCGGCGGTGACACCTGAGTCGTTGACCTGCGTCGCGGCCACCAGTACTGTTTTCGGCACGCTGATGGTAGTCGTCACCGGATCGTCAGCGCGCAGCGTATTCACGCAAAAGAGGAGAGTCGCGGCGGCCAATGCCCTTTGGGTAAAGCTCTGTAGAGTCATCATGTCTGTTTTCCTTTCCGTTTAGTAAAGATGGATGATATTGCCCGCGGTCATTACGATCCACTCCGTGGCTTCGTTAGCCTCGAGCGCGTCGAACACGACTCCGCTCAGGAGCGGACCGGCGGCGAGAGAAACTATCGTTGCCGCCACGATCACGGAGATCATCTGCGCCAACTTGATCGACTGCGAATCATCGCAACTCCCCAGCAAGACACCGATGTTGACTCCATCCGGGTCCTCACACTTGCTTGG
>DATHKK010000279.1:0-5373 GCA_035489355.1 Candidatus Limnocylindria bacterium | reverse complement strand
CCATTTCCGGTGGAAGCGTTACACCGCCCGGCACCAGCACCGTGGGTAGATCGTGCAAACCGGCCAGGGCCATCATCATTGCAGGCAAGCCTTTGTCGCACGTCGCCACGCCAATGACGCCTGAGCGCGTGGGCAGCGAACGCGCCAGTCGGCGAAATAAAATCGCCGCGTCATTGCGATAAGGCAGGCTGTCGAACATCCCGACCGTCCCCTGCGTGCGTCCATCGCACGGGTCAGAGCAATACGCCGCAAACGGAATTGCTTTCAACGCGCGCAACTCCTCTGCCGCCGCCTGCACTTGCAAAGAAATTTCCCAGTGCCCGGTGTGATAGCCGAGCGCGATGGGCGAGCCGTCCGGCGCGCGCATTCCACCTTGCGTGCTGAGAATCAAAAACTGTTTGCGACCCAACTCGCTCGGGTTCCAACCCATGCCGGCATTTTGCGTGAGTCCAAAAATGTCGCCGCTCGGACGCTCCAGCAGCATCTCCGGCGTGAGCGGCAATTTGCCGCCCGGTCCGGGCGCGCGGGTGCGAATATCGAAAATGTCGCGTTCAACAGCGGGCATGAGCGCAAGTCTGCCACAGGATGCGCCACCGTCGCGCGCAAATTCCCGCGCAACGTGATGCCAGTTTGCAACTGGCAGAGGCGACTGAGTTCTGAACGTGCGAATCCTTTTCTCGCCGTCTTGAAATGAGAGAGCCGGCGTGCCCCGTTTGCAAACCGGCAGGACATTGTCCGCGGGCCAATCGATTCTCTTTGCTCCCGCTGTGAATAATCTGCGCACAGATCCCAGTAACATTCCCTTGCGCCTCGCGCCCGCGTGGTGTGTGTTACGCCGCATCAGACCCGATTCCCCGTGCCACTCCGAGAACGTGCGTCCATGCATCTTTTTTTTATCGTGGCGGGAATCGTCTGGTTCGCTCTCTCCGGGCTGATGGTGCTGGCCCTGGTATGCGCGGCCAAGCGGCCTTGGCCAGATCCGGACGCTTCCTCCGAATCGCCCGCGCCCGCGCGCCAAAACCCGCTCGTCCCCGGCACTGCTCTCGAAGACACCGCCGATCGATGGGAAATGTTGAACGTGGCACCACGGAAAGCTTCGGCAAAGTTCTCAACCCGCGAAGAGTGGATAAACCCGCAGCCCGCAGCCTCGACCATTGGTTCCGTGAAGGAATAGCAGCCTGTTCGGAAACGCCGTTTCATTCCAGCTGCAGACTTAAGGAGAATTCCCACGGCGTCCCGCGCGCCGCTCTTAGTTGGCATTCCGCATTGCGCGCTCCTTTGCCCCAGCACCGTTTCGCCGTTTTCTATTCTCTTTTCCGCCGCTGATGTGTTTCAGTTTTCCTTTCCGAATTGGTTTCCAGTTCTGAGAACAGCGCTCGGGCTTAACTGTCGCCCGGGATTTCCCTCCGGTGACGCGCGCCATGCGTGCTCCGGCGCTGCGCAACATGAATCCGGCTCCAAGCCACCGCCACGAAGGTCTTGTCGATCCACATCGGCAAACGGCCAAGGGCGGCAGCTTGTTCGCGTGGGCGCGAGCAAAACGCTGAGATACTGAAAAGCTGAAAGGCTGAAATTGGAAAGATGCGACTGAGCGACGAACTGCGGAAAAGAGCCAAACGATACGCCTCAGGCACCGTTCGGTTTTACGTGACGTTGCCGCACGCGCGCAAGGAAGTGGAAGTACTCGCACATCAGTTATTGCGTTCCGGGACGTCCGTGGCAGCACATGCGCGGGAAGCCTCGCGCGCACGATCGGATTCCGAATTCTGTTCGAAACTGGACGGCCTGCTCCAGGAGGCTGACGAGTCTCAACTTTGGTTGGAGCTTCTCTCTGAGGATTGCGCTGGAGAGAAAATTGAGCATCTACTTGCTGAAACTTCCGAACTGATCGCTATCTTCGTCACAATCGTGCGCAAGACTCGCGGTCGTGACAGAAAGTAGTGTCAGTTTCATTATTATTGCCGCTTTGAATTTGATGTCCGCGTTTCGGCGTTTTGATTGGGTAATGTTTCCATTTCAGCATCTCAGCTTGTCAGCGTTTCAGCGTTTCAGCGTTTTAAGAAATGTCCGTCACTAAACGCATCGCCTTCGGCGCGGCCGCAAGCTGGTTCAGCCGCGGCGTCACCATCGTGCTCGGGTTGGTGCTCATGCCGGTGCTGTTCCGGCATCTGCCTAAGGAGGAACTCGGCGTGTGGCTCTTGCTTGGACAAAGCTGGGCCGCCATGGGAATTCTCGATCTCGGCTTCGGTGTCACCCTTACCCGCCGCATCGCTTTGGCGAAAGGCAAAAGCGGCGCAGACCCAAACGCAGCGCTGACGCCCGAGACGCTCCGCGAGATCGCCGATCTCGTCGCCGCCGGTCGCCGCATCTATCGCTTTATGGCGCTCGGCGTTTTCATCGTGTCGTGGGCTCTCGGCTTTTTCTACCTGCGCAACCTCGAACTCCAGGGCCTCAGCCACGCCACCGTCTGGATCGCGTGGACGATTCTCTGCGCCTGCCAGGCCCTCACCGTCTGGGCCACCGTGTGGACCTGCCTGCTGCAAGGCGTCGGCTACATCGGCTGGGACGCGCTCATCGCCAGCTTTATCAGCGCCGGAATGCTCATCGCGCAAATCATCGTCGTGCTCTGCGGCGGCGGACTGATCGCGCTCGCGGCGATCGCTGCCGTGACCGTGGTTTTCCAACGCGCCATGACCCGCTGGTTCGCCCGCCGCCGCCGTCCTGAACTTTTTTCGCTGAAAGGCAAATGGAACAGAACGTTGGTCCGCGGCATGGCCGGAATTGCCTTTCGCGCGTGGCTCACCGCAGTGGGCACGGTGCTTGTGTTCAACACCGATCAATTCTTCATTACCGCGGCCAAAGGCACGGAAAGCATTCCCGCGTTCCGCGCCGCCTATGTGCTCATCCACAACATCACCGTGCTCGCGGTCAGCCTGGGACTGGCGTCCACAGTGTTCATCAGTCACTTCTGGCAAGCCGGAAACATGCGGCAGGTCCACCGGATCGTGGAGCGCAATACCCGGCTTGGCCTGCTCGTGATGCTGTGCAGTTGTGCCTTTGTAATCACTACCGGTCAGGCGCTCTTCAATCTGTGGCTGGGGCCAGGAAATTTCGTGGGCTATCGAGTGCTCACCGTGTTCCTCGTCTATGAAACCCTGGAAGCGCAAAGCTACATTGTTTCGACCAGCTCTCGCGCCACGGACGACGAAGCCTTCGGCCTCTCCTCGCTCCTGGCGGGCGTTCTCAAAATCTTTTTGGCCACGTTCTTGATCCGGATTTATGGCCTGCTCGGTCTCGCGCTCGCGACGTTGCTTGCGCTGCTGTTTACGAACCATTGGTACATGCTGTTTCGCGGCCTCACCCGGCTGCAACTGCCGTTCTCTGCTTACGCAAAAGATGTCATCCTTCCCGCGTCGCTCTGGTCGATCGCCGCACTGGTTCTTGCCGGCGCAATGGCCCAAGTGCTCAAGGATGGGCCGGACCTAGTGAAGGTCCTGAGCGGCGCGGCCACAGTCGGCATTGTTTTCGTTCTCGCTCTCGCCCGCCTCGTGTTGAGCCATCACGAACGCGCCAGGGTCCGGCACAAGTGTTCTGCCTTCTTCACGCGCCTTCTGCCCGCACGATGAAACTCGCGCGCCTTCGCGGTCATTACATCTGGACGCCGCCGCTCACGAACCGATCCGTGGTGGTCGATGCCGGGGCGCATCGCGGCGAGTTCAGCGCGGAAGTTATTGAGAAATTTGGCTGCCAATGTCATCTCATCGAAGCCAATCCAAATCTCGCAGAGAAGCTGTCCGTTCCCGGGGCTGCTTCGATCACCATCGCTGCTTTGGGTGCTGCGGACGGACGAGCGACCTTTCACGTGCGCGACAATCCTGAGTCAGGGAGCTTGACCAGTTCCAGCGCAGACCGCGCAACGGCCGTGGACGTGGAAACCATTTCTCTGCCGAAGTTCATGGAGCGCATTGGTGTTGATGCGATCGACCTACTGAAGCTCGATATAGAAGGCGCAGAATTTGATCTCGTTGCTTTGACGCCGGAAAACGTCTGGCGGCGAATCAGCCAAATCACTGTCGAATTCCACGACTTCCAGGAACGTTTTGCCGGCCAGCGATTGTTTGAGAACGCCCGCGCGCGCCTGGAATCGCTCGGCTTCGTGTGCTGCCTGATGTCCTTCCGTACACATGGGGACGTGCTCTTTCTGAACCGCCGCCTCTCGCTTACCGTACCGCAAAGAATTTATGCGCGGCATCTCGCCCGTTTGGTCGAGAAGGCAAGAGTTCTCTCCGCCTGAAAACGATTTGAGTATTACCTACAAAGACTATGGGTTTGCGAGCGCCGCCGAGTCGCACATGCACCCACACTTCATGCCACATTTGTTCGCGTTCGCTGGCGAATTGAAACCGGGCACGCGTGTGCTGGATGTGGGTTGCGGCAACGGCGCGGCCTGCGGTGAGTTTATCAAACGCAGTTGTGATGTCGTCGGTCTCGATCTCAGCGAGGAAGGGATTGAATGGGCGCGCCGCACGTATCCGCAAGCGCGCTTCGAACTTCTGTCCGCGGACCGTGACATCCTTCATCGCTTGAACGCCGAACCATTCGACATCGTGATCAGCACCGAGGTAGTCGAACATCTTTACGCTCCACGCGCATGGGCACACGGATGTTTGGCCGCGCTGAAACCGGGCGGTGTTTTCATCTGCACGACTCCCTACCACGGCTACTGGAAAAATCTTTTCATTTCGTTGTTCGGCAAGTGGGACGCGCACATGAGTCCTCTTTGGGATGGCGGCCACATCAAGTTATGGAGCAAGCGCACGCTCGCCGACCTTCTCACTGAAGCCGGCTTCGCGAACGTCCAATTTCGTTGCGCGGGCCGGATGCCGGGACTGTGGATGACGATGATTGCGCGCGCTCGAAAGCCGGGATGAAGTTCATCGTCGCCCAAATTGGCGCACGCCATCACTACGCGATTCCGCGAATGTTGGAGCAATCCGGCTGCTTGGAGAGCCTTTATACTGCCACCTGCGCGAATCGCGGGTTTGGCCGGGTTTGCGACACCGTGCTGCCGACGGGTTTGCGGCGCGGTCCGATAAAAACACTACTGCAAAGACGAATTCAGGGTGTCCCTCGGAGCAAGGTGCGTTGCACGGATCGAATTCTGTTGCGTGGCCTGCTGGGCAACACACGGCCCGTTGATCCATTCACAACGCTGGTGCGAACGGGGACGATTTTCAGCGAATCCATGCTGAGATGGGGATTCGGCCAGGCCACAGGCGTGTACTCGATGTTTGGCGACGGTTTGGAATTTCTTTATGCGGCGAAAGAGCATGGTCTGCGCGTCGCGGTGGACGTGTTCATCACGCCAATTGC
>DATHKK010000278.1:0-2822 GCA_035489355.1 Candidatus Limnocylindria bacterium | reverse complement strand
CGGCAATTCGCGATGGCTCCGCCGTGGATACGAGCAATAAGGCAATCGAACTGTTGAATCGAGGCGTTGCGCCGCAATCGCTCTGGGACGCGTTCTTCGATGGAGCAGGGGAGTTACTCATGCGCCAGCCGGGCATCGCGTCGCTGCACGCGATGACGTTCACGAACGCGACTCATTATTCTTTTCAGCACACGCGCGATGAGGAAACGCGCAAGTTGTTGCTGCTCCAGAGCGCCGCCTTCCTTCCGCTCTATCGCGGCAACAGCAAGGACAAGGGGATTCACATCGATACGCTGGAACCGGTCGTGCTGAAAAATTCCGGAGCGGACGCGGTGGAAGAAATTTTTGCGGACGTGAGCAAGGACAAGTTGAGCGCGTCGCGAAAAATCCTCGCGTATCTCAAAGCGAATCCCGACCCGAAGCCGCTCGCGGACGCGGCGCGCCGGTTGATCTTTTTGAAGGGACGCGACTCGCACGATTACAAGTTCAGTTCCGCGGTGCTGGAAGATTACGCGTTCATGGCGCCGGAGTGGCGTAACCGTTATCTCGCGGCGAGTGTCTTCAACCTCAAAGGTTCGGGCGACAAGGACAACGATTTGGTCCAGCGCACGCGGGCCGCACTCAACTCGTAAACGAATGAACGCAAAAAAATTGGCGGTGTTGCTGGCTGGCTGCATCGCGGCGCTCAGCATTGGACAAGCCGCTCCCGCGGAACAGAACTGGGGCCAATGGCGTGGACCGCGCGCTGACGGTGTCGCTCCCAATGGCGATCCGCCGACGGAATGGAGCGAGAGCAAAAACGTGAAATGGACGTTTCTGCTTCCCGGCGAAGGATCGGCGACGCCCATCATCTGGGACAATTTTGTTTTCGTTCAGAGCGCGATTCCAGTTGTGAAGAAACCAGAGGCGAAGATCCATTCGACGCCGCAGTTCGCCGGGTTGCCGCAACAGCCGCCGCCCGGTGCCGGACCTGGCGAACCACGGCGGCCCGGGCAGCCCGGTCGCGGCGGTGGTGGCGGGCGTGCTGGCGGCGGCGGACCGCCCGCAACGCCGTTTCAATTCACGATGATCGCCCTCGATCGCACGACGGGAAAACCAGCCTGGCAAAAGATCCTGCGCGAAGAATTGCCACACGAAGGTCATCACGGCGATGGATCGTTTGCTTCCGCTTCTCCCGTGACTGATGGCGAAACGCTGTTCGCCTACTTCGGTTCGCGCGGACTTTACGCGATGGATTTGAAAGGCAGCGTGAAGTGGCAAAAAGATCTCGGCGATATGCGCACGAAGAATTCCTTCGGCGAAGGCAGTTCGCCCGCGCTCTTCGGCAACACCGTGGTCGTGAACTGGGACCATGAGGGTGATGACTTCATCGTGGCGTTCGACAAGAACAGCGGAGCGGAACGCTGGCGACAGAAGCGCGACGAACAAACGTCATGGTCCACGCCGCTGATCGTGCAGCATGGCGGCGTGGCGCAAGTGGTCGTGAATGCGAGCGCCAAGGTGCGCAGCTACGATCTCGCGACGGGCAAGGAACTTTGGTCCATCGGCCCGCTGACGGCCAACGCCATTCCCAGCGCCGTTTCCGGGAACGGAATGATTTACTGCATGAGCGGTTTCCGTGGCGCGGCGTTGTTCGCGATCAAGCCCGGTCGCACGGGCGATCTCACTGGCAGCGACGCGATTGCGTGGACTTACAACAAGGACACGCCTTACGTGCCGTCGCCGTTGCTCTACGATGACCGCTTGTATTTCGTGAAAGGGAATGAGGCGACGCTCACCGTGCTCGACGCGAAGAGTGGCCAGGCGCTCGTCGAAGCGGAACGGCTCGAAGGTGTTCGAGGCGTTTATGCTTCGCCCGTCGGCGCGGCCGGACGCGTCTATCTCGCGGGTCGCGATGGCGGCGTGCTCGTCTTGAAGAAGGGTGACAAAATCGAAGTGCTCGCGACGAACAAGTTGAACGATCGTTTCGACGCGTCGCCCGCCATTGCCGGCCGCGAACTTTACTTGCGCGGCAAGCGGACCCTGTATTGCATCGCTCCGACCGAGCGGGCGGAAGCAAATTGATCTGCTATGCTGCATTGGGCTTGAAGTGAACGTGGTTGGAATTTGTGGGGCATTTCAGATTAAGGAGGCAAAATGAAATCATCGTTGTTCCTTGGATTGTTGGCCGTCGCCATCACTGTTTCGGCGCAAGACTGGGCCAAAGCGAAATTGGAAAAGTCGCCGCGTCATCAGGAATGGGTCGAGGTCAAGAACGGCACGCGCACCGTGCATTCGTTCGTGGTGTATCCCGAGGTGAAGGACAAGGCGGCCGTGGTCATCGTCATTCATGAGAACAAGGGACTGACCGATTGGGTGCGGAGCGCCGCGGATCAGTTTGCCGCGGCGGGATACATTGCGATTGCACCTGACTTGCTTTCGGGCGCGAGTGGGAACGCGAAGACGAGCGACTTCAAGGACGCGGATGCTGCGACGGCGGCGATCTACAAGCTGCCGGCAGATCAGGTCACTGCCGATTTGAACGCCGTTGCTAAACACGCGGCGAGCATTCCGGCGGCGAACGGAAAAATCGCGGCGGCTGGATTCTGTTGGGGCGGCGGCCAGTCGTTCCGTTTTCCGACGAACAACAAGGACGTGAAGGCGGCGCTCGTCTTTTACGGCACGGGGTCGGACAAGGAAGAGGACATTAAACGCATCAACTGTCCGGTGTATGGCTTCTACGGGGGCGCGGACAATCGCATCAACGCCACGATTCCCAAATCAAAAGAGATGATGAAAGCGGCGGGGAAAACCTACGAGCCGGTCATCTACGAAGGCGCCGG
>DATHKK010000277.1:0-3836 GCA_035489355.1 Candidatus Limnocylindria bacterium | reverse complement strand
GGCACGATGCTGCCGTCGCTCAGATACAGCGTGTCCGGCAACAGGTCCGAATCTGGCGCATCGTTGACGAGCAAGTCGGGCCGGCCGTCCTGGAACGTGCGGTCCGCCTGCACGATGCGGTTCAACTCGTGAATCTCGGTGCCGCGCACGAGCGACAGCCGCGGATTACCCAGCGCATCGACGTGCTGAAAGGAGGCGGCGTAGTTCGTGAAGCTGCCTTGGAGGGTGGACGTGAACAACCAGCGGGCCACTTTGTTCGAAAGCGGATCGATGCGGCCAAAGTCCACTTCGAGCGACGGCGTCAGCGATTGGTTCTCCAATTGCGTGCCGAGAATTTTGAAGTCGATTAGCAGGCCCTTGGCGTTGTCTAAAATCTCCGGCTGGCCGCTGGTGAGCTTCAACGAACGTGCCGCGCCATAGCCCACGTTGTCGATCTGCACCGCGAGCGAATAAGGAATGCTCGGCTCGACTTCGATCGTGAAAGGATCGTCCGCATACACGTCGCGCTCGTGGAAATAGCGCACGAGCAATTCCGGTTGCGGCAGTACCTGAATCGGCGCGGGCGCCAGTGGAATGGTGACCGCAATTCCGTCCTGCACGTAGCTGAGCGTGCCACCGACGAGATAAAGAGTGGATGCATTCGTAGGCGCCGCATCCAGAGTGGGGATCAGGACCCAACTGGCTCGGCCAATACTGTTTCCGGCCACAACGCCCGTGCCATCCACCGCGCTGATGCCCGCGAACTCAGGGGGACGAATGCCAAATACAGAATTCACCAGGCTGCCGTTCACATCCTTGATCTCGAGACTGACCAGGATGTTTCCGATGGAACTGGCGGTGGCGTTATCCAATTCCAGCGTGGCTTTGAAAGCATCCCGCGCCAGCACAGCCCTTTGGTCGAGCCGAATTTGCACGCGCGCACAAACTTCGGTGTTCGTGCTGGTGACCGAACTCGTCTCGCTCAGATTTTTCCCGCCTTTGGGCGGCTTCACCAGCGCGGGCGCCGTAGGTTTGCATTGGAACTTGTAACCGGCCGGGGCCTCAAAATCCGTGACGATCTGGAACTCATTGAGGTAATCGAAGAATTCATCCGAGGTCAGCACGGGGCCGGGGGCACCCCCGCCGCCGACCGGTACGAGATCGTAGACCTGGCGATAGAGGTCCACCAGATCGCAACCGGTCGAGTCGAACATGTAGAACGCGGTGTCCTTGTCCACGACGTTGGGCCCGCAGAGGTAATTCCACAGCATGTTGGCTGTCACCGAGCACCGCCCGTCATTGAAGGATGAGGCCGAAGCCAGGCCCTTAAGCGGCGCGGCAATCCTCCGCACCAAAACCGGAATGGTCAGCGAGGTGTTCGCGGCGAGCCGCCCGATGTTCGTGATCAGCGCGGTGAACTGAAGACGATCCGTATTGGGGATGTTCAATTCGACGTCATCGGCGGCAACCAAACCGTGGTTGGCCACCGTGAACTGCACCTGGAATTCATCGCCCGGATACTGCCCGAGATCGAGCGAGGCCGGGCTGATGGTGCAGACCGGGACCGGCACTTGCGTTTCGAAGGTGCTGTCCACCTGGAAGGTGTAACGGTCTTCAACGGTGGTCGGAACGACAGTGAACGAATAGCGCACCGTTTGCCGCGTGAGAAATGCGGTGACGTTCGTCGTCTGCCCGCCGGCGACCAGCGCAGTTTCACGGAAAGGGCTGTGACCTTCCGCGCGCACATCCACGATGTAGTACGCCTCGGTGAGATTCGTGAACAGGAACGTGCCGTCCGCAGCGGTGTAGTTCGTGATAACCGGTTGTCCGCTGAGCGCGTCGCTGAGAATAATCGTTGCGTTCGTGACCTTCGGGTTCCCGGCCGCGAAGTAAGTGTACTCATCTTCGGCCGTGAGCAACAGACTGCCCTTCGCATCCGACACTGCACGGAAAGTGAACGGAACACTGATCGCCGCGTTGGTGCTTCTCACCACGAGGTTTCCGTTGTAATCGCCGAGTGGCAGGTTCGTCGCGGGCGTGAGCAGCAGCGTAGCGCTGGTGTTCGTGCCCGGAGGCAGCGGCGGCATATTGGCCGGCGAAGCGAGAGAGAGCCACGGCTCATTCGGCAATAGGATTTCCAATGGCCCCGTCGCCAATCCGCCCTGGTTGGCGATCGTGAATGGCACCGAAGTCTGGCCGCCGCGCAACATGGCCGCCAACAGCGATCCCGGCGTCACGACGAGACGCGGCAGCAGCGCTTCGACACGCACGGTAATGATCACTTCAGCGACCGCCCCTTCCGCGCTCGTCACGCGCAAGACGACGGGGCTTTGGTAAATGACCGCATTGGCGGCGGTGATCGAGAAGACCAGCGCGGCATTCGAGAAGCCAGCCAGCGTGTTCGTGCTGAGGCTCACGTTCACGGTGAGGTTGGGCTGATTGGTTACGACAACGGCGGTCAGTGCCGTGAGCGGCACATCGCTCAAGTTATCGATGCGCGCCGAATCGACAACGGTACTCGCTTCAGTTACGTTCACCAGGCCCACCGGCGCGATGCTCATGCCGATGAAAGTGAACGTGTCCTGCGACGGCGGATTGACCACACCGGGATAAGCCGCCGCGATGTGATAAATGCCCGCCTCGTTCGGCAATGGATGAAACACATTGGTGAAACGTCCGTCCGGTCCTGCGAAAATGGAGAACGTCCGGCGCACGCCGCGCACTTCGATGTGCAACGTGAGGGGAACATTCGCCGCCACGCCGCCGCCCGCGAGTGTGGCCTGGCCATAAATCGGAATCGGCGTGTTCGCGAGCACCTCGCCAACGTCGGTTTGCGCGAGAGCGGTGTAAGCGGGCGCAATGATGATGCGGTTCGTCGAGACCAGCGCGTTGTTGTTCTCCAGTAATTCAGTCACGGCGCCAATCGCGTCGGTTTCCACCACCACCCAACGCTCTCCGGGAGCGGCCGGCATCCGCAGTGAAACGGTTTGCGAGAAGAACTGCCCCACGTCGAGCGTGCCGGCGAAGTCGAGTTGTGAGGCCAGCACATCGCCGCCCACATAAGGATCGCTCGACAAATAGATACGTTGCACGAAAGCGTTGGTCACCGCTTTCAAGCCGCGGTTCTCGATGCGGAACGTCGCCGCGACGTTTTGATCCGTAATGCCATTGGTCGCGAACGAGATGCTCGCCACTACCAGATCGGGCAGGTCTGCGTCGCTCACGACGAGCGTGTCCGAACCCGAGGTGAAACTGGCCGCCGATGCGGTGAAGGTCACGGTCTGGTTTCCGTCGGTCACACCGTCAGCGATGCTGGCGATCGTAAAATTCGTGGAATACGAACCCACGGGAATGTGAACACTCACCGGAACAGTCGCTTCGGTCGTGTCACTCGAAGCCAGGTTCACGAGCAGATCAACATTGGTCCCGGCATTGCGCGTCACAATCGCCGTCGTGGCGGGGTTCAACCCTTCGCCGACAACATCCGTGGCAATCACCAGCGTGAGCGTCGGGCCGTCGTCGTCCGTCACGGTCAGAGCATCGGGAGTCGCTTCGCGCAAGCGCTGGCTCGTCGTGGAGTCGAGAACGAAGCCGGTGATGACGGCGTTCTTGTCACCATCGACAAGCGCATTGTTAATCGCCGCGACGGAGAAGCTGACGTTGGTCTGGTTCGCAAGGATCGTGACCGAACTCGGTACTTGCGCGGCGGCGGTGTTGCCGCTCACGAGTTGCACCACGACGGGCTGCGCCGTCACCGGACTGCGGGTCAATGTGCCGCTGGTGGCGTTCGCGCCCGCGCCTTCGCTCACCGTGTGGGCCGCGAGGGTAATGGTCACGGCGGGAATGTCATTGTCTTC
>DATHKK010000276.1:0-2840 GCA_035489355.1 Candidatus Limnocylindria bacterium | reverse complement strand
CGGCCAGCGTCGCTCCCGGCCTGCCTCGCGCGAAAGGAACGCTGGCTGTTCTCGATCTGAATGGAGGCCGCGGCTCGCTCGTCACGAGTCCCGAGTATCTGGGCGATGCGGAATTCGAAATCTTTGGGCAAACCTCCGCGGGCTTTCCGAAGCAACCGTTCAACATCGAACTGCAGGACGTGCTGGGCAACGATGTGGAAGAGTCGCTGCTCGGCATGCCGGCGGACGCCGATTGGAAGTTACGCAATCCTTACACCGACAAGCCGCTCATGATGGATTTTCTCGCTTACGAATTGTTCGACGAGATGGGCCATTATTCTGTTCGCCGCAAGTTCGTGGAAGTGTTCATCGATACGGGCGGCGGCAAAGTCAGTTACCCGGGCGACTATTACGGAGTCCTCGTCTTCCTGGAAAAAATCGAGCAAGGCGGCGATCGCGTGAACATCGAGAAGCTCACGCCGGCGCACACGAATGCACCAGCCATCAGCGGCGGCTACATGTTCAAGAAAGACAAGGACAGTGTCGGCGATTTGAATTTCAGCACGGTCGGCGCTGGAGGTTTTCCCGGAGAGCTGCTGAAAGTTCACGAGCCTAAGCCTCGCGAAATCACACCCCAGCAACTCACCTGGCTCACCAGTTATCTCAACCAGATGGAGCAGGCCCTCTACGCACCGACCTGGCTGACGGCCACGGGCACGAACCATTATTCCTACTACCTCGACCCGGACGCGTTCGTGGATCAGTTCTGGATCGTGGAGTTCCCCAAGCAGATCGATGGCTACCGGCTAAGCAATTACTTTCAGAAGGACCGCAATGGACGCGTGAAGCCGGCGCCGATCTGGGATTGGAATCTGAGCTTTGGCAACGCGAACTATCTCGATGGCGGCCACACCAACGGTTGGTACTACAATCAACTCGCGGCCGTGGACCACATCTGGGCGCGCCGGCTAATCACGGGCGCTCTGGGCGGCACCGGCGTCGGCGACCCGGATTTCAACCAGAAGATTGCCGATCGCTGGGCGGTGCTGCGCACGGACATTATGAACGGGCCGCGCCTGCTGGGCCGCATCGATCAGCTCGCCGAAATGTTGAACGAGGCCGCGGCACGCGACTTCGCGAAGTTCCCTCGCCTGGGCCAATACATTTGGCCGAATCCCGACGGCGGCTTTAACGGCGATCCCATTCCGACGCGCGCGTGGGACGTGAATTATCAAAGCCCCGGTACTTACGCGGGCGTTGTCGCGGAAATGAAGAAGTGGGTCATGGGCCGCTACCTTTGGGTGGACAGCCAGTTCGCGCGGTCGCCTTCCATCAGCCTCGCCGACGGCATGGTCACGAATGGCACGACGGTTACGCTGAGCAGTCCGGACGGCGGCACGATTTATTACACCGTGAATGGAGTCGATCCACGAGCGCCCGGCGGCGGCGTGGCTGCGGGCGCGCTGGTTTATTCTGGTCCCATCACGGTGAACGCCAATGTGCGCATCGTCGCGCGCACACAGAAGCCGGGAACTTTTCAGAACACGTGGAGCGGACCGACGGCGTCCTCGTTGTTCATCTCGCTGCCGGGATTGCGCATCACGGAAATCATGTATCATCCCGCGCCGCCGCCGTTGGGCAGCACGAACACCGCGGGCGATTTCGAGTTCATCGAAGTCAAAAATATCAGCGGCATGCCTCTCGACGTGACCGGCTATCATCTGACGGGCGGCGTGGAATTCACTTTTCCTGCGACCGTACTGACTGCGGGCCAGTCCGCCGTGATCGTGAAGAACATCGCAGCCTTCCAATCGCGGTACGGCACGAGCCTCACGATCCTGGGAACGTTCACTGGCAATCTCTCGGACACCGGCGATCATCTCGTACTGCAAGGTTCCTTGCTCGAACCCATCCAGGATTTCTCGTTCAGCGATGATTGGAACCGCGTCACGGACGGCCTCGGCTTTTCGCTCGTCGTGGTAAATGAAAATGCGCCGCTCGCGAACTACGGGCTGGCCACGAATTGGCGCGCCAGCAGCGCCCTCGGCGGATCGCCCGGCGCTGTCGATCCAGCCGCGCCGGTCATTCCCGGTATCGTCATCAACGAACTCATGGCGCGCCCCTCCGCTGGCGGTTTCGATACCGTGGAGTTGTTCAATCCCACAGCCAGTGCGGTGAATATCGGCGGCTGGTTCTTGAGCGATGACTTCGCGACGCCGCGCAAGTTTGTCATTCCCGTCGGCACGACGATTCCCGCGAATGGCTTCATTACGTTCAACGAAACCGCGTTTAACGTGGGAGTGAACGCGTTTGCGTTCGGCGCGAAGAGTGATGACGTTTATCTATACGCCGCGGATGGCGTGAACTTGCTCGGCTGGGTGCATGGTTTCTCGTTCGAGGAATCACCGTTGCAAGGCTCGTACGGACGCCATGTGATCAGCACGGGCGCGGAGCAGTTCGTCATTCAAGCCAGCGCCACGCTCGGCGCGGTCAATTCCGGTCCAGCCCTCAGCCCTGTGGTGATCAGCGAAATCATGTACCATCCGCCCGAGGCGGTCATCGGCACCAACGGATTCAACAACGTCGAGGACGAGTTCATCGAACTGCAAAACATCAGCGCGAGTGCTGTTCCACTCTACGATCCAAGTTATCCGACGAACCAATGGCGGTTGCGCGGCGGCGTCGATTTTGATTTTCCGCCCAACGTAACTTTGCCTGCGGGCGGCTACGCGCTCATCGTCGGTTTCGATCCAGTCGCTTATCCCGCCGCGTTGGCGGAATTCCGCGCACTCTACTCCGTGCCGCCGACGGTGCCTGTGTTCGGCCCGTGGAGTGGCGATCTGGACAACGATGGCGACTCG
>DATHKK010000275.1:0-3633 GCA_035489355.1 Candidatus Limnocylindria bacterium | reverse complement strand
CTACACGACCTCGCCCGCCAATCCGCTCTTCGGCACAACCGCCAGGTGGAACAAGGATCTTTGCCACGGCGCGAATGCCGGCAATCTGAGTTTCTGCGATGGCAGCGTACAGCAACTAACCGACGCTCAGCTCAAAAACATCATTGGCACCATCCTCAAAAGCCAAACGCTCGACGGTACCTTGCGCTTCTTTGTGCCTTGAAGGATTTCCATTGGGGAAACCTTTTGCGCCGGTGAAAAACGGCATTTTTGCACGATGAAAAGTCACGAACGGAGCGCACTTCCCGTCATCGGCACGCATGAAATAAATTTTCTCCCCCGAGTCGGAAAGCTACTGGACATTTTTTTGCGGCGGCGTAGAAGTCCCCGGAACTGGGAGCGCTTTGCAACCGTCACAAGAAGGAGTTCGACCACTGATTCTGCTCATCGAGAACGATGAAGCGGACATTTTTCTTTTTCGCCGAGCGCTCAGCAAGATGGGTTTTCAAGGCGACTTGCGGGTAGTAGGCAGCGTGAGTGAAGCTCGCGCTTACATGGAGAACACCGGCACGTTTACGGACACGAACTATTATCGCACGCCGGATCTCATCGTGTCGGACTTTCGCCTGAGCGGGCCGACCGCGCTGGAGTTTATTCGCTGGTTGCGGAACACGAAATTCTCGGCGCTGCCCGTGGTGATTTTTTCCGGCACGGTGCGCCCTTCCGAATTACCACGGCTGAACGAAATGGGCGTGAAGGAAGTGATCTACAAAAACCCGGATGTGACTTTGCTGGCCGCGCGGCTCGAAGCGATGTTGCCGCACGTGCTGATGGGGCTTTTCACGATTGGCATCGTCAGCTACGCGGCGTAAGCGCCCTGCCCTGCGAAGATGTTAGAGGGAACTGCCGGGAACGTTCTCGGTTTCCTCGGACGGCGCCGGCGAACGCGGCGAAATAGGAATCACGACATCGGAAGCTCCCGGCACGTTGAACTTCATCAGGATGTGGGCCCGTTCCAATCCTCGTTGGAGGCAAAAAGTCACCGCTGAGAGGGACTCATGAAAATCCTGCGCGGCTGCGGCGTCTGGCGTCCAGCGTCCATCCGCACGCAAAAACAGCTTCGTGTCGCTGTCCTGCACGATCACCAATCGTTTTGGCTTCGGGGCACTCATGGGAAACGGGTCGCAACGCGTGCTCTGTTTATCTGAAAGCGGCAGTTCGGCAAATCCGTACGAGTACGGGTTGTGCAATGGCTCGCTGTCCTACGCCTGAAACGCCGCGCCGCCTCCGCCTTCGCGCTGTCAGTCCCGTTCAATCCGGCAACGTAAAATAGAACGTCGTGCCACACCCCAACTCCGAGTGCGGCCAGATTCTTCCGCCATGCCGCAGGATGATCCGATGCACCGTCGCCAATCCGATCCCGGTGCCCGGATACTCCCGCGCGGAGTGAAGCCGCTGAAAAGGGCCAAACAGTTTCCCGGCGAACTGCATGTCAAAGCCCGCGCCGTTGTCGCGCACGAAGAACACGCGCTCTCCCTGAAGCATAGCGTGGCCGAACTCGATGCTGCCCTCGGATTTCGTGCGTGTGAATTTGAACGCGTTGTCGAAAAGATTTCCCAGCGCGAGCCGCAACAGACGTTCATCGGCGGACGCGCGGAGACCCGGCTCGATCTGCACTTTCACCTTTCGTTGAGGCGCGGCTTTTTCCAACTCGGAGCTGAGCGCCGCGGCCATCTCGCTCAAATTCACCGTTTGCTTGCGAATATCCGCGCGCGCCACCCTCGAGAGATTCAGCAGGTCATCGATCAATTGCGACATCCGCTGGCTGGCCAGACGCGAGCGCTGAAAAAGGTTCCTGGCTTCCTCCGGCAACTGTTCGCCGTAGTCCTCGATCACTGCCTGATTGAATCCGTCGATAGCCCGCAACGGCGCGCGCAAATCGTGCGCAACGGAATAGCTGAAGGCCTCGAGTTCGCGGTTGGAAGCTTCCAGTTGCGAGGTGCGCTCCTGCACGCGTTGCTCCAGGCTCACGTTCATCTGGTTCACGCTTTCCTCGGCGCGCTTTTTGTCATCGATGTCCGTGTTCGTGCCGAACCAACTGGTCACTTGCCCGGCCGCATCGCGGGCCAGATGGGCGCGTTTGAGAAACCAGCGGTATTCATCGTCGAAGCGACGGAAGCGTCCTTCGGACTCGTACCCGCGCGCGTTTTCGACGGCGTCGTGCCACAATCGGACGCAACGCTCGCGATCGTCCGGGTGCAACGCGTCCGTCCACTTGAGACCCAGTGAATCCTGCGGCGTGCGCCCCGTGTATTCGTACCAAGGCTCGTTGAAATACACCGCCAGGCCGCGGGCGTCGGCGGTCCAGACGTGGGCGGGAACGGCGTTTGCCAATTGACGGAACCGCTCTTCATTCTGTCGCAACGCTTCCGCGCGCTCCTGGATTTGCGTGAGCATGTGGTTGAACGCGTCGGTCAGCACGCCCACTTCGTCATTGCTCAACTTCACCGCGCGCACGGAATAATCGCGCCGCGTGGAGATGGCGTGCGCCGTGTCCGCGAGCGCGAGGATGGGCTGGGAAATTCCCCGCTGCAAAAACCGGGAAAGCAGCACGGCTACGAGCACGGACGCGCTCAGCACGATGGCCACGATGACGGCGTATTTTCCGAACCGCTCGCGACGCGCGCCAAAGTCTGATTTCAAATACAGCGTGCCCTGGCGCACTCCGCCCTGCATCACGGGATGAAAATAAACCAAAAAGTCACCCACGGTCTGGAAGCCGTCCGTTCCCGGGTGCGACGGGAACGAATCGCGCGACGCGTTCGTGGGCCAATAAACAAAAATTTCGCCGTTGCTGCCGTAGAGAGCTGCGGTGTCAATGTGCGGTTCTACCGAGACGGTGGACAGGGTTTCGCTGGCGGACTTCTCATCGCCGAAACTCAGAGACGCAGTGCTGTTCAGCACAATGATGTCCGCGGCCGTGCGGACGTAGGATTCCATCCAGCGTTGAAAAGTGATGAGTTCGTAAGAAACGAAACCCGCCGCCGTTAGGAGCAGCACCGCGATAGTGGTGCCAAGAATCGCGAAGGTCAGCTTGCGTTTGATGGATGTGGATTGCCGAATCATGGTGTGTTCACAACCGCGTCATCGCATTCGTTGCCCGGCTTTGCCCGCCAAAGCGGCTTCGCCATTTCCCTTTCTTGCTATCGTCCGTCGTGCTGGCGTTGCGAGTTTACAAATGATGCTCGGCACCGCCTATCGGGGAAAGTCCCTGCCAGCGCGTTGCCCCGCCATGCGGAGCCGCCTGAATTTGAGACTGGCAACCCGGCATTGATTTGCTGAATTTAGCGCACTCGAATCTGAAATGTTTACTGGAACCTACACAGCGATCGTAACGCCGTTTCGCCACGGCGTACTGGATGAACCCTCCCTCGAACGACTGATCAAAGCGCAGGTCAAGGGCGGCGTCGATGGCATCGTGCCTGTCGGCACCACGGGCGAATCGCCCACGCTCGATTACGAAGAACATGTCCGCGTGATCGAACTGGCGGTGCAGTTCGCCAACAAGAAAATCAAAGTGCTCGCGGGCACGGGCGGCAATTCCACCAGCGAAGCGATTTACCTCACAAAAGCGGCGGAGGAAGCCGGCGCGGA
>DATHKK010000274.1:0-2639 GCA_035489355.1 Candidatus Limnocylindria bacterium | reverse complement strand
TCGTGATCGCCTGGACTGCATTCGAAGGGACGACGCCACGGCCTTCGTAATAATTTTGCCACGCCTGCAATCGCTGTTTCAGCAACTCGTTCTCGACGCGCAGAGTGTCCACGTCGCGCTGGAGATTCTGCATGGAGATCGGTTGAACGACGGTCTTCGCCAATTCGCGCTTGCACTCTTGCGTGCGCTGGCGGGCGAGATCGGCGGAGGGCATGTCCGGGCGCAAGGTGACCGCGCGCTGGTAATGATACAGAGCCGCGGCGTAATCGCTTTGCTGCTGCTCGTAAAGGACGCCGAGCTCGAAATGGGCGGAGGCGGAGCGCGGGTTCACATCGAGCGCCTTTTCGAACATTTCGATCGCGCCCTGATGATCGCGGTCCTGCAATCGGTTTTTGCCCGCGAGGAAATAGGGATCTTTTTGTTCGTCGCCCTGCCCTGTCGCACCCGGGCGGCAGCCTGCCAGCAAGCAGCAAAGCAGCAGCGGTGTGAGACGACAAAACGACATGGCGCGGAGGCTAATCGAAGCGACGATGCGGCGCAACGGTGCTTCGGCTCACTTCTCGTCGGATCTGCCAAACGGATTCGGCGGCGCGCCGGACTTCCGTTGCGCTTCGTCGGAACCGGCGAAGGGATTCTTCCCATTCGTGGCGCGAATCTTCGGCAGGAACGACGGGCTGGTGATCGCGAAAACCAATCCCGTCAGCACGTGCAGCAGATGCAACAGACCGAACCGAAGCAGATCGATCGCGCCGAAGGCATAGAGCATCAGGCCCATCGCGACGAGGCACGCGCCCGGCAACGGCGCGGCGGCGCTCAGACGCCAGGCACCCCGCCACGTCACACCGCGATCGGCGAAGAACGCGATGAGTTTCACGAGCGGCAAGTAGAGCAACCCCACACCCCACCACATCATGAGCACGGAGAGCACGGTGGCGATGGCCACCATCGCCAGAAGCGGGCCGCGCCATGCGCCCCACGCCGGTTCGAGTTCAGGACGATTGAGGCTGATGATGTAATTGCGATCGTAAGGTTGCGACCATTCGCCCAGTGGGCCGTGAAAAACCAACCGATCTTTCTCAAAGGTCACTTCCAGATCGGCGATTTGGCCGGCGCCGCGCATTCCAGCGATATCGACGACGACACCGAGCCGGGTATTTCCCGCGAGTCGAACAGGCGATTCGGCTCCGAATGTGAGTTCACCGCGGCGAATGAAGCCGGCATCGGGCAAGTGTTGAATCGCATCCGTGATGACCGGAACCCACGCGATGCGGAGAAACCAAACCAGGGCGATGACGAGGAGCGCGGCGATGGCCAGTTGAACGAGGACCAAACGTGTGAGCGTGGCGCCGGCGAAAGCAGCGACTCCGCGCGGCGTGAAGGGTTGCCACGCCTGCTGTGGCATCAGCGGTTTGTCCAGCAATGTTTGCGGCGAACGCACAACGCAGTGGAACGCGGACTTCAGTCCGCATCAACGCTCGATCTTCGCGCAGCGAAAGATTCTCCAACACGAGCGACCCTGGAACCGAAAGCGGACAGGAGTCTGCGCTCGCTTACTCTGCCGGCGGTTTTGGCGCGCTGGGCTGCTGGGGCGGCGCGACCACGATGGGCAGCGGATAGCGCAGCTTCATCACGTCATCGACGAGCACTTCGACGAAATAAACTCCGGGCGCGGTGAATTCCACTTGTCCCAGCACAGTGACATTGGTCGCGGAATGGCTGGCGTCCTGCAGGGCGAACTTCACTTCCCCCTTACGCATGACCGTGGTTTGATCGGGCGCGAGGAGGCGGACGCTTTCAGTGAATTGGCCCACGCCAGCGGTCCAGCGATTGAAGACGCAGATCTTGAACGCGGTCACGGGCAGTTGTGGGACGCGGACGAAATTCAAAACGCCGAGCAAAATAAAATTGCCGGAGGCTTCCTGGCGAATGTCTTCGCAGAGCAGGGAACATTGGAGGTCGGGAAGAATGCGAGTGGCTTGCATGATTATGAGTTCAAAGTTTTGGGTTTTGGGTTTTGGGTTTCGAGTTGTGATTCATTGGCGCATGGTTCAACCCGCAACGCGAAACTCAGACCCCGAAACCTTTTCTGCGGCGCGAACCGTGTTTTGCATCAGCACCGCAATGGTCATGGGGCCAACGCCGCCAAGATTGGGAGTGATTTTGCCGACGATGGGTTGAACTTCCGCAAAAGCGACGTCGCCGACAAGACGCGAGCCATCCTTGGCCGCAGGATCGGAAATGCGATTCACGCCCACGTCAATCACGACGGCGCCGGGCTTCACCATGTTTCCCTTCACGAATTCAGGAACGCCCATCGCGGCGATAAGGATGTCCGCGCGGCGGCAGTGCGCGGCGATGTCGCGCGTGCGGGAGTGGCAAATCGTCACCGTTGAATTGGCGTGCTTCGCTTTCTGGCAAAGAATCGCCGCCATTGGTTTGCCGACAATTTCACCGCGACCCAGGATCACCACTTCCGCGCCATCAGTCGGCACATTGCTGCGGAACAAAAGTTCCTGCACGCCTGCGGGAGTGCAGGGACGAAAGCCGGTGGTGTCGCCGAGCAGCAGTTTGCCGACATTCACCGGATGAAAGCCGTCCACGTCCTTGTCTGGCGAAACGGTGGAGTAAACGACTTCCTG
>DATHKK010000273.1:0-3944 GCA_035489355.1 Candidatus Limnocylindria bacterium | reverse complement strand
GCGATGGCCAGCGGCTTGCCGACTTGCTCGGGATCGCGATTCGCCTGCGAAAGACCAATGTAGGAAAACACGATACCCAGAATCGCCGCCGGCGAACAACCGCAGCAGACGAGAGCGAAACAGCTAAACACCAAACCGGTCGTTGCCATGCCGTTGCTTTGCTGCGTGCGCATCGGCGTGGCGGCCATCGCGAACGGAGCCGGAGCAGAGACGAACGCGAACGCGCTAGAAAATTCAGGGAAGAGTGAAAGCGGCTTCCACTCCGCCGTGTCTTCGACGCGGATCAGGCTGCTCAATTGAAGACGGCGCTCGCCGATCCAGCGGCGCACTTCGTCCGCCGACACGGGGCCGTACTCTTTTCCGTCACCTCCGATGATTCGGTACATACGACACTATTTGTTTGGGAAAGGAAGATTTGAAGCCATCAGCACGACGCCCACGATATTACCCACCGCGCACAAGCCGCCAAGGATGATCCCGACCCATGCGTGAACTTTCCCGCGCGCGTTCGGATGCGCCTTGGCAGCTTTCAATCCGAGAATGCCGAGCACGAACGCCGCGATGCCGAGCGGCAATCCGATGCACGGGATGAGGGAAAAAATTCCGAAATAGTAGCCAATGAGCGCCTTCGGGTTCTTGTAGGGAATCACCACACTCACCGGGCTGTCCGCGGCCGGTGCGGCGGTGGCTGTGGTGGCGTAAGTCGGCGGAGCGTTCAGCGCGGCGGCGAGCTCCGGAAGTGCGCTGAGCGGCGTCCACTCTGTAGCGCCCTCAAGCTGCACCATCGTCTGCGCATTGGCCCGCCGTTGCGCGATCCATTCACGCACCTGGTCCGCGGTCACGGGGCCGTATTCTTTTTGATTGCCGCCGAGGATTTTATACATGCGTCCTGTGCGTTAAGTTTTGCCCGACATTGAAATTGCGTTGCGCCGGCCTTGATCCTGGCACGGGTTCAGATCGGCCTTGTGTGGTGCGTGATAGCCAAACAAGCTGCCACTGTCGATGGCGAACGCGGCTGCTCGAATTTCGAAACCACCTTCGCGTCCAACGCGACACAGATGATGCGAGCGAAAAGATCCCTGAGACAGTGGAAGCTGGCCGCTTCCATACGGGAATTTTTGTTTTGCAAGGCAGGGCGCAGAGCGACGCGCCACGAATGCTTTCGGGGAATTCTCTTTCTGCTCCTGAGTTTTGCAACCAGCCAGGCCGGCACGGTAAAGACCCTGGACGGAAGATCCATCGACGGAGAAATTCAATTCACCGAACAAGGCGCATTACTCATCAAAGCCGCCGGCCAGGAACCGGTTACCTTGGAACTCACGAACGTCGCGCGCGCCACATTTGCGTCCGGGCCGTTTTTGTCGAGTGGCAGCACGCTGCCAACGGCTGGATCGCGCAGGACATCGGTGAAACGCGCGGCTTCTCACGCCTGGATACGAATGCCTTCACGCTGCGGGTCGAAGGACACGGCACCAACGTCAACGCGTGTCACTTCGTCGCCCGTTCCATGACGAGCGATGGCCAGATGACCGCGCGCGTGGAACAAATTGGTGGCAACGGTTTCGCGCAAGCCGGGATCATGATTCGCAGTCAGAGTCATCCGGCGGTGTTTGCGGCGGTGTCGCTGGACAATGACGGCCATCTCTGGTTTCGGCGACGCCCTGATCCCGATCGGCGCGAAACAAAAATAACTACAGGACCCCACGCCACCGCGCCGGTCTGGCTTCGATTGCAAAAGAGCGGGCAGCTCGTGACCGCTTCCTGGTCGGCGAACGGCAGCCAATGGCAGGCCATCGCCACCGATGCCATTAAGCTCTCTTCGGAAAAAACCTGGCGCGAGGGCGAAGGTGAATTGGCGCTCTTGCGCGCCTCCTGCGGAGTATTTGCGTCCAGCCGGGGCAAGGGTACCACGAGCACGGCGCGCGTGGTGCCGCTGATCATGACGATGCACGGCCTGCTCGGAGAATATTTTTCCGGTCGCGATTTCCGGCAATTGAAAATGGCGCGCGCCGATCCGCAGATTCGATTCAACTGGGGCCTTGCCTCGCCCGATCCTTCGCTCGATAAGGACAACTTTTCCGTGCGCTGGACCGGGAAAATAATTGCACCAAAAACCAGCGCCTACGCCTTTTACTTCGACGCAGACGACGGAGCGCGGCTTTGGGTCAACGAACGGGAAATACCTCCAGCCAGCTTGCGAAAGGCGGAGAAACCGGCGGGGGACCAAATGATTCCATTCATTGCCGGATCTTTGGCCAACATCCGAATGGAATTTGAGGATGGCAATGGGCCGGCTTCGGTAAGACTCGGCTGGGGGCTGGCGGGAAAGCCGCCGGAAATAATTCCCATGACAAATTTCCTCTGCCTCCTGTTTGCCACGAACTCGCCCGAAAGCATTGCCCTCTCCCGCATCACGAACAACTCGCCGGGCATGCGCGGCGTGCTGTTGCGCGATGGCTCCTTCCTCGCCGGAACCGTGTCGAGGGCGAGTGCGTCCGCCGTCTACGTTTCTCTTCCGGATCGCAAAAACGTGCCGGTGCTGAATTCCAAAATCGCGCGCATTTATTTGAAACCGCCGCACCATTCGCTTCCGTACGAAAATGTGCGCGGTCAACGCGGGGTGTTCATGAAGGGCCGAGATTTTTTCGAAAGCGAGTTTCGCGGTCTCGATCACGGCGTAATCACGACCAGTTCGGTCCTGTTCGGTATGAAGAATTTTTCGATCGAGGGCGGCGAGCCGCTCGTGATCGTGCTCAACGATTGCGCGCCGAGTCAGTCCGGCTGGGATGTGCGGTTGCTCGATGGCACGGCCTTGCGCACCGCGCGGTTGATCGCAACAACGCAGACCATCACCGTGGAGGAGCCGGCGCTCGGAAGCATTTCCATTTCACCGGCCGAGTTGTTTGATATTCGTCGCGTGACTTCCATCACGGGCCAATAGCATGAGCAAGTGGAGCGAACCCCAAGAGTGGCCCGCCCTCGGCGCGGAACAAGTTCACGTGTGGCTGGCGCACCTGCCCTCGCAACGCGCTCACGCCCCGCGCTTCCTTGAAGTCTTGTCGCCACAGGAACTGGAGCGCGCGGGCCGGTTTCGCTTCGAGACGTTACGCGAGCGCGCGCATTTCACCCGCGGCATCCTGCGACTGTTGCTGTCGCGTTACGTGAAGACGCCGCCGCGTGAAATCACTTTCATCGAAAACGCCCACGGCAAGCCGGGCATCGAGCGCCCGCCCGGGACGGGATTATTCTTCAACATGTCGCACTCGGGCGAACACGCGGCCTGGGCCATCACGCGTCTCGGCGAAGTGGGCGTGGACATCGAGCAAGCGCGCGATGACATGTCGCGGCTGGAGAACATCGCTCGCCGCTATTTTGCGCCGGGCGAACAGAAACAACTGAGCGCGCTGCCGAAATCAGAACAGACGCGCGGCTTCTTCGAATTGTGGACGCGCAAGGAAGCGTTCGTGAAAGCGCGCGGCGATGGACTATTTTCAGGACTGGATCAATTCGAAGTCTCACTCGCCGACGCCCGCCTGCTGAGCATCAACTTGGAAGACGCGGGACATTGGTGGATGAGTGCCCTGCCTCCCCTGCCCGGTTACGCCGGCGCCGTCGTGGTGAAGACGCCGTCGTGTTCGCCACGCTTCTGGAATTGGAACGCCGGGTTGCTCGAATAGCCTGCAACAAGGTAGGGCGTATCGCTCCGCGCGCGCCGTGGCCGAGCTTGGAACAAGGCACGTTTCTCTGCGTTCGCGGCGCGCGCGGAGCGATGCGCCCCACCAACCCGTGCGACTCATAGCCACGTTGGAATTCACCGGCCGAAATTCCAGTTGGCGGGCGCAGATCGTTCACGCAACCTGTCGCCAACGAAAGGGCCAATATGTTTCTTATTCCTTTAATCATCATTGCGGTGGTCGTCCTCATCATCGGCTTCTGGTTGATCG
>DATHKK010000272.1:0-4914 GCA_035489355.1 Candidatus Limnocylindria bacterium | reverse complement strand
GGAAATCATCCGCGCCAATGGCGCTCGCGAAATCATGGACTGCAACAAAGCCCGGAAGGACCCGAAAAAGGACCGGCCCATTTGTCCAGGCGATGCGATCTTCGTTCCGCGCAGCTTGTGATTCAGTTCCAAATTCTTTCCGGTGAACAGGCGGGCAACGACATCGTTGTCCGCCGTTTTCCTTTTAGCATCGGGCGCGGCGCTGAATCTGACCTGCCACTCGCCGAGCCGGGCGTTTGGGATCGGCATCTGCGAATCGATTTTCAGCGCGGCGATGGTTTCATGTTTGTCGCGCATAGCGAAGCTCTCACTTTGATTAATGGCCAGAAGGTTGAAAGCGGCATGTTGCGCAATGGCGATTTGGTTGAACTGGGATCAGCGCAGTTACGTTTCTGGCTCGCGCCCGCTCAACAGAGAACACTGCAGGTACGCGAGATCGCCACTTGGACCGCGCTGGTGGCGCTATTCGCGGGCCAAGTCGGTTTGATCTACTGGCTGCTGCGCTGAGCTTCGTTACGGGAGTCCGGCCCGAAGAGGCCAAACGTGAATAGTCCGGGTGAAATCCGGGATCGCCTCCAAGAGAACGAACGCGCGATCCAGAAGGGGGCAAACCTAGTGGCCGTTGTTCAACTCATTTGGGGGTTGCGGCTGGGGAGTCAACGTTTACCCTTGGATTCCATCCGAGGCTATTCACGGAAATGCGCGCGTTTGGGCAGCGGCGTTTGGAAGAAGAACCGTAAAAAAAGCTGACCGGCACGGCTAGGTTTTCCCCCTCAGCGTCCGGCGCGGCGGGGCTGGTCCATTGGAAGTGGCGCGGTAGAATCGGCCCGCCGCTCGCGTCAAACCCGCTTCGAACGGCCGGGCCAGTTTTGGAGCGCGGCGGGGTTGCGTCATCCCGTGCGCGTTGGAAGAAGTCCGCGCCGACGGACATTGGACCCAACTCTGGAACTGAAACTGATTAGGGTAATGTCAAGATGCGCACAATCGTTCCACGAACAAGGATTGTCAGCTTGTGACGATTTCGTTACGGTCACGTCCAATCAAGCCACCCAAACTCATGAAACGACTTTGCCTTGCCGTCGCGATGTCTGTTGCGGCGCTATTCTCCTCACGCGCGGATACCACGCTAGTGTTCAACGAAATCATGTATCATCCCGCGACCAATGAGCCGGCGCTGGAATGGGTGGAACTTTACAACCAAATGGCCGTCGATCTGGACGTAGGCGGATGGCGCATCACCGGCGATATCGGCTACACGTTTCCGGCCAATGCGCGCATCGCCGGACGCAGCTTCGTGGTCGTCGCGATCAATCCCGCCGCCTTCATGGTGGCCACGGGGCAGACCAACATTGTCGGGCCATTCACCAATCGGCTTTCCAACAGCGGCGGCACCCTGAACTTGCGGAACAACAATGGGCGCATCGTGAATGCGGTTGACTACGGGACTGAAGATGAGTGGCCCGTGGCGCCGGACGGCGCCGGCGTTTCGCTCGCCAAACGCGATCGCGATGCCGGCAGTGACGCGGCGGCGAACTGGACCGTGAGCGAACAAGTGAACGGCACACCGGGCACGGACAACTTTCCCGCCATCGGCGCGTCGGCCGTCGGGTTGATCCCGATCGGCGCGGTTTGGAAATACGAAGCCTCGGGCGTTGATTTGGGAACCGGCTGGTCGGCGGCAAATTTTTCTGACGGAACGTGGTCGTCGCGTTCCGGTCTGACCAACCGCGCGGTTCCCGGGCTGTTCAACACAGGCGTCGATGCAAATGGGGCGGTGATCGCAGACGGGGGCGTGGACCCGCATTACATTCTGAGCTACACCGCGCAAGGACCGGTGGGGGCGAACGCCACGGTGACGTTGAATCATTCTGCGTGGCTGGCGAATGATGCCTCTTCCAAATGGATCAGCGTGATCAATCCCGGAACGACGAGCATCAACGGCGGTGGGTATGGCTTTCAAACGACGTTCTCGCTCGCGGGTTTCCTTCCGAGCACCGTCCGGATCGATTTCAATGTGGCGATCGACAACGCGTTGACGAACGTTTTTCTTAACGGCGTCGCGGCTGATTATTCGTTCACTGGTTTCGCGAGCTTCAGCACGCCCTTCACGTTGAACAGCGGTTTTGCAAGCGGCGTGAACACGCTGGAGTTCGGCACGGAAAATCAGGGCGCTGGTCCCGGCGCCTTCCGCGCGCTCGTCAGCGGCAGCGGATTGTCGGCGAACACCAACTCACCGTTGCCGGGCGGGCTTTCTACTTATTATTTCCGCAACACGTTTAATTTTTCTGGGAACCCGAATTATTCCACGCTGCGCCTGAACCCGGTGCTCGCGGATGGCGCGGTCTTCTACCTCAACGGCGTGGAGGTCTATCGCCAGAACATGCCGGCCGGTCCTATCAGCTTTTCGACGCCGGCGCTCTCGGATGTCATCGCGGTGAACTACTCCGGCCCGATCACGATCTCGGCGAGCAATCTGGTCTTCGGTCCGAATGTGCTCGCGGTGGAAGTGCATCAAGCCGCGGGCAGTCCTGACGGGCCCATCTTCGGCACAGAATTGTCTTACATCCCATCGCCCGTGCCGCCAACCACGCTGACTTTCAACGAACTCTCCGCTTCCACCAACGGAACCTTCTGGGTGGAACTGATGAACTATGGGACGAATCCGATCGTGCTGGACGGAATGGTGATTCGCCATGACAGCGGCGCGACCAACCACGATTACGTGATTCCTTCCGGCGTGACGCTCAACGCCGAATCGTTTCTCGTCATCACAAACAACAGCTTGGGATTCTTGCCTGAATCCAGTGACAAGCTGTATCTCGTCGCCAGTAACCGCAGCGCGGTTTTCGATGGCGTGGTGGTGAAGAAAGGTCCGCGTGTGCGCTCCCTGAACGGCACGGGCGCCTGGCTGGTGCCGAATGCCGCCACGCCTGGCGTGCCGAACAGCTTCGCGCTCCACAACGAGATCGTGATCAACGAGATCATGTATCATCACAAGCTGTTGCCGCAGGTCGCCACGAACATTCCGCCGCAGGACAATCACGAGCAATGGATCGAGCTTTACAACCGAAGCGGCAACGCCGTGAACCTGACCGGCTGGGGATTCACGAGTGGCATTGAATACAAATTCGCTTCCAACAAAATCATCGCGGCGGGCGGTTATCTGCTCGTGACGCCGGACGCGGTGGCATTGCGCGCGCAGTATCCCGTGCTCGATATCGTCGGTGATTTCAGCGGTAACTTGTCCCATGCAAGCGATCGTTTGGTGTTGAGCGACGATGTCGGAAATCCGGCGGATGAAGTTCATTACTTTACGTCGGGACGGTGGCCGGAATATCCCGATGGCGGCGGGACGAGCCTCGAACTGCGCGACCCGGATGCAGACAATTCCAAAGCTGAAGCCTGGGCCGCGAGCGATGAATCGGCCGGCTCCTCGTGGCAAACCTACAGTTACCGCGCCGTTGCCGCGCCGAGCGTCACGGCCAGTCCTGACGCGCAGTGGCGTGAGTTCGTCTTCGGCCTGCTCAGCGGCGGTGAATGTTTGATCGATGACATCAACGTCGTGGAATCGCCGGGCGGCAGCGCGGTCGCCTACGTGGGCAATGGCAACTTCGAAAACGGCCTCACCGGCTGGCGCGTTCTCGGAACGCACGTGCGCAGTTTCGTCGAGTCGGAGCCGGGCAATCCAGGCAATCACGTCCTGCACGTGATTGCCACCGGCGCGCAGGAGCACATGCACAATCACATTGAGACGACGATCCTCAACAATCGGATAGTGAACAACGGACAGAACTACGAAGTGTCGTTCCGCGCGAAGTGGCTGGCGGGCAACAGCCTCTTGAACACGCGGCTCTACTTCAATCGCGTCGCCCGCACCACGGAGTTGATCGCGCCGCAGTTCAACGGCACGCCGGGCGCGCGCAATTCCCGCTATGCGACGAACATCGGACCGACCTTCGCGCAACTTCGGCACACGCCCGTGGCGCCGCAGGGGAATCAACCCGTCACCGTGTCTGTCGTCGCGCATGATCCGGATGGCGCTAGTTCCTGCCAATTATTTTGGTCCGTGAATGGTGGAGCTTTCTCCAGCACGGCAATGACCAGTGTGGGCGGCATTTATTCGGGCACCATTCCCGGCGCGGCCGCGGCCACAGTCGTTCAATTCTACGTGCGGGCGACGGACGGACTGGGCGCTGTTTCCACCTTCCCAGCGAATGGAGCCAATTCGGCGGCGCTTTACAAAGTGTTTGATGGACTCGCCAATCTGCCGCTGGCGCACAACGTTCGTATCCTGATGACCCCCGACAACGCGGCTCTCCTGCATGCGTCGACAAACGTGATGAGCAATGACACGCTCCCCTGTACGGTCGTGTACGACGAGCGGATTGTTTATTACGACGTGGCTATTCATCTCAAGAGCAGCGAGCGCGGTCGTAACGACGCCGCACGCGTTGGTTTTCATTTGGTGTTTCAGCCGGACAATCTATTTCGCGGCGAGCATCCGGTGATGCTGGTAGATCGTTCGCCTGGCGGATCCAGGCCGGCGCAGGAAGAGATCGTTCTGCGCCACATGGTGTTGCGCACCGGTGTGCCGGCGGTGAACGCCGACCTCATCCGCGTGTTGGCGCCCATGGCCGCGCAGAATGGGCCCGCGATCTTTGCGCCGCGCTTCGAAGATGAATTCGTTGAATCCGCTTACGAAAACGGCGGGGACGGAACGCTGTTCGAACTCGAACTGATTTACTACCCGACCACCGCCAACACGGCCGGCTATAAGTTGCCTCAACCCGATGCGGTGCAGGAGCTCGACTACGGCAATTATGGAAATGCCAAGGAGACATATCGCTACAACTTCATCATCAAGAATCATCGCGGCACGGATGATTACGATCAGTTCATGGCGTTCGCCAAACC
>DATHKK010000271.1:0-2907 GCA_035489355.1 Candidatus Limnocylindria bacterium | reverse complement strand
GGGAACAATCACACGCCAGCCCGGCAAGGTGCCAGGGGCACGTTTTTGCCGGACGCAGTTTCGATGGCGAAGTCGCTGGGCGGCGGTTTTCCCATGGGCGCGTTCTGGGTGCGCGGTAAACATGCCGACCTCCTCGGCGCCGGGACGCACGGGACCACGTTTGGCGGCACGCCGCTGGGTTGCGCCGTGGCGAACAAAATTTTTGAAGTGATTGAACGAGATGGCCTGGCCGGGAATGCGCGGAATGTAGGCGAGTTTTTGATGAGCGAGTTGCAGAAAATTGCCGACGAGTTCCCCCGCATCATCAAGACTGTGCGTGGTCTGGGTCTCATGCTCGGCGTTGAGCTGGCTGAGAAAGAAAACATCCCGGCGTTTGCGGCCATCGACAAAAGCGCCTCGCTGCAATTCGTGAATCGGCTCCACGACGCGGGCCTCCTTACGATTCCCTCCGGCGCTCAAGTCGTGCGCTTGCTGCCGCCGCTGCATCTCACTCGCACCGAAGCCGAGGAAGGCCTGGCATCCATTCGCCGCATCGTCAGGGAAATTGCGTGAGCCAGTCGTTGAAATGGATGGCTCTGACCGATTCAGGATTTGGCGGAGGCGGCACGGCGGCGCTTCCGTTCCCTCCACTTTTCGCGTCCGTTGTGCAAGGCACCCTGAGCTTTCTGCGCCCATCGCTCAGCCCATTTGAATTCGCTGGCCAAAATCAAAAGCCCCAGCGGAATAAAGATGAAAGCCGGCCCCGGCGTGACAATCATCACCACACCGGCGACGAGAAAAATGCTCCCGATGATCCCGGCGATGATTTTTTGGACGGGCTTTGGAAGCTTGTCCAACCGCAGGATGCGCCGCACTTTTCCCAAAAATTCGTGTGCGTTGTGTCCGTTCTGTTCCGCCATGCGCGACAAGGTGCCGTCCATCCGGCCAGCGCGCAACCTTACGCATTGAGTCAAACCAATTTCTTATACTGCGGTAACTCGGCGAGCTTCTTCACCATCTCCTTGATCTTCTGCGACTGGCTCTTATGCGCGAGCAGCACGGCGTCGTCAGTCTGGACGAGAATGGAATCGCGAAGCCCCACGACCGCAATCGGCGTCCGGTTTTTCGTGCGCGCGTCGAAGATGATGTTGCGCGCCGCGTCCACGTGAATGAAATCCCCGACCGCGCAATTCCCTTCCGCATCCGCCTTGAGGTGACGCGCCAGCGCCGGCCACGCGCCGAGGTCGTCCCATTCAAACGCGCCGTCCGCGCAGACCACGTTCTGCGCCTGCTCCATGAGCGCGTAGTCGATCGAAATCTTTTTGATGTCGGGATATTCCTTCGCCAACACCTTGGTGAGCTTGGCGGGATTTTTCGCCGCCGCGAACCATCGCTGGCACGTCGCGTACATCTCGGGCTGATGTTTCTGCAACCCTTCCGTCACCGTCACGAACGACCAGATGAACATGCCGGCGTTCCAACGATACTGGCCGCTGCTCACGTATTCGACGGCCTTGTCCAGGTTCGGCTTCTCCACGAAACGCTCGGCTTTGAAAAACGCCGTCTTGTACTTTTTCACGCCGCTCGGAGCCGGCAGTTCGTTGCCGACATGGATGTAACCATACCCCGTGGCCGGCTCCGTCGGCTTGATGCCGATAGTGACAATCGCCCGGCCCCGCGCCGCGAGATCGAAGCAATCGCTCAGCACCTGCTGAAATTTTTTCTCCTCGGGAATAACATGGTCGGCCGGCAGCACCGCCATCACGCCCGTGGTTGAACGCGCGCCGACCAACGCGGCACCCAGCGTCACAGCCGCGCACGTGTCTCGTCCCACCGGTTCCGCCACCACGTTGTCCTTCGGCAGCTTGGGCAATTGCCGGCGCACTTCCGGCGCCTGCACCGCATTCGTGATAATAAAAATGTTCTTCAGCGGCACGACCGGTAGAACGCGCTGGACGGCTTGTTGCAGGAACGATGTCTTGCCGAGCAGCGTAATGAGTTGCTTGGGCGTTTTCTCGCGGCTGATCGGCCAGAAGCGCTCGCCGCGCCCGCCCGCCATGATGATGACGAAACGGTTCGAGTTATCAGATTTCGTTTTCATGTTTTGAATTCGGTCATTATCGACGGTTCTTTTTCTGAACTGAACGGGTTTCGAAGGTCGCGCTTCATGATTCTCGGGCGGCTTTGGCCAGCGACTTCACAAAAGCGCTGACGATCGGCACCAAATCCTTGCTGCGGCCATGCTCGGCGATCTGATTCACAATCGCGCTGCCCACAACGATGGCTTCGGCGTGTTGCGCGACGAGCTTTGCCTGTTCGGGATTGGAAATACCGAAGCCGACTGCAATGGGCAGGTCCGTGTTGGCGCGAATCTTTGCCGTCATGCTTGCGATGGTATCGGAAACTTTCGACTGCATGCCTGTCACGCCTTCGCGCGACACGTAGTAAATGAATCCGCGTGCGCGCTTCACGATGAGCGCGATGCGACCGTCCGGCGTAGTCGGTGCCACGAGGTAGATGTTGCAGAGGCCGGCGGCGGCCATGAGCGCTTCGTAGTTCTCAGATTCCTCGGGCGGCAAATCAAGCACGAGCAAGCCATCCACCCCAGCGCGCGCGGCTGCGTCGATGAACGACTTCACGCCCTGTTTGTGGATGAGGTTGAAATAAATATAGAGAACGATGGGCACTTGCGATTCGCGGCGAATGGCGGCCACAGTTTCCAAAACTTTCTTCGGCGTCGTGCCGGACTCGAGTCCGCGCTGGGCCGCGAGTTGATTCACCAATCCATCGGCGAGCGGATCGCTGAAGGGTACGCCGAGTTCGAGGACATCGACGCCGGCCTGGTCGAACGCGAGCGCGAGTTGGCGCGTGGCTTCGAGCGTCGGGTCCCCGGCCCCGATGTAAACGACGAAGCCTTTCTGTTTCGCG
>DATHKK010000270.1:0-4013 GCA_035489355.1 Candidatus Limnocylindria bacterium | reverse complement strand
CCGCACGTGCTGCGGCATTCCTTCGCGACGCATCTGCTGGAGAATGGCTACGACATCCGCACGGTGCAGGATTTACTGGGGCACAAGGACGTGACGACGACGCAGATTTACACGCACGTGATGGCGAAGCCGGGGCTGGGAGTGCGGAGCCCGCTGGATGGGTGAGGGTTGAGCGTTGCAGGTTCGCCTTCCACCTTCTTCGTGGTTTCTTTAAGAAAACGTTCAACGTTCAACTTTCAAGTGGTAGAACGGCGGGTCATGCGCGGGTTCGGCACAGTGTGTTGTTGGGTAAGCGTCGCGGCGGGCCTCATGGGTTGCGCGGCAGGAGCGCAGCCAGCGCCGGAGTTCCGCGCGTTGTGGGCGGACACGTTTCACGCGGGGATGCGGAACAGTAACGAGGTGGCGGCGCTGGTAAACACGGCGCGCGGGGCGAACTTCAACGCCATCATCGTGGAGGTGCGCAAGCGTTGCGACGCTTACTACAACAGCGCGATCGAACCGAAGGCGAGCGATGTATCGCCGCAAAGTTACGATCCGCTGGCGGATTTGCTGGACAAGGCGCACCACGGCGGACGGCGCATCGAGGTGCATGCGTGGATCACGACTTACCTGGTGTGGAACGCGGGCGGGGCGTTGCCGACGCAGGCGAATCATCCTTACTACACTCACCCGGAGTGGCTCAGTCGGGACAGCACGGGCGCGACTTCGGACGGGAACAATTATCAATTCGATCCAGCGCTGCCGGAGGTGCAGCGGCACACTTACGACGTGGCGATGGACATCCTGTCGCGCTACGACGTGGACGGGTTTCATTTCGATTACGTGCGCTACTCGGGCCGGACGTGGGGTTATCACTCGAATGCGCTGGAGCGATTTCGGCGGCGGTTCAACGTGGCGGGCACGCCGTCGCCGGCGGACGCGAATTGGCTGCAGTTCCGCCGTGAGCAAGTGAGCGGGCTGGTGCGGAAGGTTTACTTGAACGCGCTGGCGATGAAGCCGCAGGTGAAAATTTCGGCGGCAACGATCGGCTTCGCGCCGGGCGTGGTGAACGACAGCCAGTGGTTCAGCTCGGCGTCGGCGTGGGGGAACGTGTTGCAGGATTGGCGCGGCTGGATGCAGGAGGGCATCCTCGATCTGAACGTGCCGATGATGTATTTCGATCATCGGCGCCACGCGAATGATTGGAACGGGTGGAGCCTTTTCGCGAAGGAGCATGCCTACGGACATCACGTGGCGTTGGGGCAAGGTTCTTATCTCAATACGTTGTCGAACGTGATCCATCAGTTGCGCACCACACGCGTGCCGACGGCGAATTCCAATGCGGCGGCGCACGGCCTGGCGATGTATTCCTACGCGGCGCCGGTGACGAATGACACGTCGGCGGTGACGACCTTCAACGCCTTGGTGCAGCCCAGTGTTTACGATCCGAATCCCGTGCCGCTGTTTGCGGAGCCGGTGGCGACGCCGGTGATGCCGTGGAAAGTGGCACCCACAGTGGGTCACGTGAAGGGGACGATTCGCGCAACGGCGGCGAGCGATGAACTGGACGGCGCGGTGGTCACGCTGGCGGGGCCGGTGACGCGCGTGCAGACGAATGATGCCACGGGCTTCTATGGTTTCGCGCATCTGCCGCCGGGGAGTTACACGGTCACGGCGAGCTACAGCAATCTGGCGAGCCGGAGCGCCGCGGTGCTGGTGACGACGGGCGTGGTGAGCACGGTGGATTTATTTTTGAGTGTCTCGAATGGGCCGCTGTTGAATCTGCGCGCGTGGCCGGAGCGGGGCGGCACGGGGCGGCAACGCGCTGCCAAGATTTCGGCATTGCGCGATTGAGCGGTTGCCCGCTAAGACAGCGGCACCGATGAAGACATCCACTTGGGCGCGGCTTTCATTTTTCAACACCCTTTTGGCAGCAGTCGCGGGGCTGATGTTCAGCGCCGGCTGCGCAAGTACTCAACCAAAGGAACAGTTAATGACACGATTGCAGGAACAAAACTGGGGCACTGCTAATGGGAAACCGGTGAGGTTATTCACCCTCACGAACCGCAAAGGCACGGTGGTGAAGGTGACGGATTACGGTCTCATCATTACGGACATTCAAACGGCGGACCGCAACGGCAAGCTCGGTCACGTCGTGCTCGGGTTCGACAATTTGAAACAGTATCAAGCTGGCCATCCGTTCTTCGGCGCGATCGCGGGGCGCGCGGCCAATCGCATCGCCAAAGGAAAGTTCACGCTGGATGGGAAAGATTACACGCTCGCGATCAACAACCAGCCGAATCATTTGCACGGCGGCAAGAAAGGTTTCGACAAACAGGTGTGGGATGCGAAGCCGTTGCCGGCGAAAGAGCACGAGCAAGGAATCGAGTTTCACTATTTGAGCAAGGACGGCGAGGAAGGTTATCCGGGCAATCTCGATGTGACGGTGACGTACACGCTCACGGATGAGGACGAGTTGCGCATGGAGTATCACGCGAAGACGGACAAGGCGACGCCGGTGAATCTGACCAACCACAGTTACTTCAATCTCGGCGGCGGCGGCGACACGCTCGGAACGGAGATGTTGATCCACGCCGACCGCTACACGCCGACGGACAACACGCTGATTCCGACGGGTGAACTGGCTCCCGTCAAAGGCACGCCGCTGGATTTCACGAAATCCAAGATGATGGGGCGCGATCTCGAGGCGTTGAAAAGGTCTCCCGGTGGCTATGATCACAATTTCGTTTTGAATCGCACAGGCAAGAAGCTCGATCTCGCCGCGCGCGCTTACGAACCGAAGAGCGGTCGCGTGCTCGAAGTGCTGACGACGGAGCCGGGCGTGCAGCTTTACAACGGCATCGGGCTGGATGGAAAAACCATCGGGCACGACGGCGTGAGCTACGTGAAATACGGCGGCTTCTGTTTGGAGACGCAACACTTCCCGGACGCGATCAACCAGCCGAGCTTTCCCTCGGTGGTGTTGCGGCCCGGCGAGACTTATCAGACGACGACGGTGTTCAAGTTCGCGGCGAAGTGAGCGGGAGCCGGCTCGCATTAACACTGTGTTCACTCGAGTGCTGTGAGAGTGCCCTCGCAGAGTCATTTCCCATCTTCCATTCGAACTTGCCGACGAAAGAGTTGCCCGCCTCTTCTGTTTGCGTTATCAGTCACGCGCTTTTAAGCCCTGAATCGCTCACCAAATCGTATGACACGGTTTCTTCTCACGCTCTTGTCCGCTGCGTTGCTTTTCTTCGCTCCGCGTCTAGGCGCCCGACCGGCCACTTCGCCGTACAGCAGCCGCAATCCAGTGCAGCCGCTGGCGAATGTGCCGCAACTTGCCGTCGCGCCGACCGACGCTTTGACTGAACTCGCGAAGGACGCGCGCATCGGAGCAACCTCGCCCTTGCGAGTGGCCACCGGCGTGAAACTCGAAGCAACTCCGGCGACTCATGGCACGTGGGAACCGGTCGCCGGCGGAAGGCTGTGGCGGTTGCGAATCCTTTCGCCCGGCGCCACCGACTTGAGCCTGGGCTTCAGCCGGTTTCAACTTTCCGAAGGCGCTACACTCCATCTTTACAGCGAAGCCGACGGTTACACGCAAGGCGCTTTCACGGCCCGCGACAACAAACCGCACGGAGAACTTTGGACGCCGGTGCTGCCCGGTAATCGAGTGGTGATCGAATTGTTCGTGCCCAACGGTGCGAAGGAACCGGAGCTGATGCTCGCGCAGGTGAACCGCGGCTATCGCGATCTGTTTCGCCGCAAAAAGGACGGGGCCATCGCGAAGGCCGGAGCTTGCGAGAACGATGTTGTTTGCTCCGTGGGTGACGCGTGGCGGAACGAGATCCGTGCCGTGGCCAAGTATTCCGTGACGGTGGGCTTCGACACTTTTCAGTGCAGCGGCACGCTCGTGAACAACGCCGCGGGCAACTTTAAGAATTATTTTCTCACGGCCGATCATTGCGGCATCGCGGCGGGCAATGCCTCCACGGTCGTGGTGTATTGGAACTTTCAATCGCCGGTTTGCGGCC
>DATHKK010000269.1:0-3664 GCA_035489355.1 Candidatus Limnocylindria bacterium | reverse complement strand
CGTTCACGCCGGGGGCAAAAGCAAATAGTTGCGCGATGAATCTTCCACGTGGAGTACGTTGATTCTCACACATCGATCACCGGGCCGCCCTTGTCGTCGTCCGGTTTGATGGGCGGTTTGCCGCGGCGCACGGAGACGCGGGCGTCGCCTGTGCCGGTAAGGGAATTCAACAGGAGCGAGACCACGCTGATGATCAACGCCCCCCAGAATGCGCTCCAGAAACCATCGACGTGAAAATGTTTGGGGCCGAGCAGCGCGCTCACGAGCAGGAGCAGGCCGGCATTGATCACAATGGTGAACAGGCCCAGCGTGAAAATCAGCAGGGGCAGCGAGAGGACCAGGAGCAGCGGGCGAAGGAAGCCGTTCAGCAAACCCAGCACGAGCGTCGCCACAATCAGATCCAGATAGCTCCCGTAAGTGATGCGGTCCCGCAGAACGAACGTCGCCACCAGTACCGCCAGTGTGCTGATGATCCATCGTTGAATAAATGCTTTGAGTTTGTCTGACATTCGGCCGCGCGTCACGGCGGGCAAAAGATGAAGTACAGCGGCGAGAGTGACAAGGCCGGTGAGCGCCGGCTTATTTTCTCGATTCAAAACTCCACGTGCAGCAACTCCACCTGCGTCTCGCTCTGAATCGTGATGCGCTTCACCGCGGCGGGCACGAGGCAAAAATCTCCGGGCTTGAGCGGCGCCTCGACACCGTTGGCGCTGATCGTCATTCGTCCGCGCACGATGCCGAAGATCTGCGGCAACTTGCTCGACACGTGAAAGCGCTGGCCGCGTTTGATTTGCCAGGCGTTCGTGCGGAACAACGGAACATCGACGAGGTAGCGCACGGCGAACGTTTCGTTGCGCGAATACTCGGTCTTGATAAGCGGCGGCTCGAAGTCGTTGAAGTCGATGCTCGCGAGCGATTGCTCGACGTGCAGCTCCCGCGGCTTGCCGTCGAGACCCACGCGGTTCCAGTCGAACACGCGATAGGTCGTGTCGGAGTTCTGCTGAATCTCGAAAATTACGTTGCCTGCGCCGATGGCGTGAACGCGTCCGCTGGGCAGGAACATGGTGTCGCCGTTCTTGACCGGGAGATGGTGGAAACATTCCGCCACACTGCCATCGCGGACCTTCTCCTCGAATTGCGCCCGCGTGACGCCGCGTTTCAAGCCCACGAACAAATCGGCGGCCGACGTGGCATCAGCGATGAACCACATCTCGGTTTTCGGTTCGCCCTTGAGTTCCTTTGCGAGCGCCGCGGGCGGATGGACCTGCAGCGAGAGCTTGTCCTGCGCGTCGAGAATTTTGACGAGCAACGGAAACTGCTTCGCGTCCGCGCGGCCGGTGCCGAGCAGTTCCGCCGCGTGATTTTCCATCAGCCAGCGCAGCGACTTCCCTGCGAATTCACCATTGGCGATGACGCTGATGCCCTCGGGCCGGTCGGTGATTTCCCACGACTCACCGATGACTTGGTTCGGCGGTAGCTTCTTCTCGTAGAGCCGCTCGATATTGCGCCCGCCCCAGACGCGTTCTTTGAAAATCGGTTCGAAGGTGAGGGGATACAGCTTGGTCATAAATCAAATTTTCGATGCACTCTCGCGATTGTTCCGGTCAACGCAATGCTTGGAGGTTAGGCGGCCGTCTTACTGAATAAAACTCTCGCATTGTCGAACTCGATAAGTGCCGCTCTGCCGACCGCGTCGGGATATGCGGACGATGCGTGAATAAGCACCTCGTAGTGGCGGAAGTCGCGATAGCCAAGCTCGTCGAAGTCAAAGAAACGCAGCAGATGTAACTCGATCTCGCTGGGGCGAACTTGCGAAACGGAATGGTCCCAATACCCGCTTCTTGGCAAATCGCGGTTGATGAATATCGGCGTACCGTGATCGACAGCCGGCACGATACGAAAGCCCGGCAGCACCGATGGCTCCGGTGAACACGCTGGCGAAAGTTCCTGGCTGGAGACACCGAGTGGGCGCAGAACGAGGGACGAGAAAACACCGCGCGCAATTGTGTCGAACTCGTCCCGAACATCCCAATTCTGCGTGGGCTCTGCGACAGGCCGGAAGTAAGCGTTCCAAAGATGGCGAGCGCATTCCCGATAATTCCTGAATAGATGCGTAACATCGTCCATGTGCGTAAGGGGCCCAGCAGGAGTTGTACATCACGTCCGCTACGCCGCCGCCTTCTGCTTCTCCACCACATGTCCGTGTGCGCGGAACTTGGCGTAGCGTTGTTTCAACCGTTCCTCGACCGAAAGTTGCTTCAGCGTTTCAAGGTTCCGCAGCAGCACCTGCTTCAAGGTTTCCGCTGTGGTCTTTGCGTCGTTGTGCGCGCCGCCGAGCGGCTCGGGCACGATTTCATCCACCAGTCCGAGTTCGAGCAAATCCTTCGCGGTGATCTTCAATGCTGCCGCTGCTTTCTCCGCTGCCGCGCGTTCCTTCCACAAGATGGCCGCGCAACCTTCCGGGCTGATGACCGAGTAATACGCGTTCTCCAGAATCAACACGCGATCCGCGACGCCGATGCCGAGGGCGCCGCCGGAGCCGCCTTCGCCAATCACCACGGCGATCACCGGAACTTCGAGTACCATCATCTCTCGCAAGTTGACGGCGATGGCCTCGGCGATGTGACGTTCCTCAGCGCCAATGCCAGGATAGGCGCCCGCGGTGTCGATGAGCGTGATCACCGGCAGGCCAAACTTTTCCGCGAGCCGCATGAGTCGCAGCGCCTTGCGATAACCTTCCGGGTGCGCCGAGCCAAAATTCCGGCGAATGTTTTCCTTCGTGTCGCGCCCCTTCTGCGTGCCGACGACCAGCACCTTGTGCTCGCCCAGTTTGGCAAAGCCGCCGACCACCGCGCGATCTTCGGCGAAGAGACGGTCGCCATGAATTTCGCTGAAGCCGCTGAAAGAGTTGTTGAGATAATCGAGCGTGAAGGGGCGTTTGGGATGCCGCGCCAGTTGCACGCGCTGCCAGGCGGTCAGGTTCGAGTAAATCTGCCGGCGCGTCTCGGCGATCTTCTTTTCAATCTGCGCAACTTCGACTTCGAAATTGAGCCCCAGCGTTTCGGGGTGCTTCTTGAGTTCATCCAGCTTGCGTTGCAGTTCGATAATCGGCTTCTCGAAATCGAGCTGATTTTTCATGTGGCGCGCAGCTTAGGGTTTTGCCAAACGAGCGCGCAATCGGGAATTCCGGCGGTTCGGACGGCGTAAAGGTAGGGCGCGGCGTTCCGCGCGCCGGCCGCTTACTCATTCGTCATTGGTCATTGCCTTGCGATTCGGCAAGCTGTGCGGCGTTGAATTCAAACTGGAGCAACTCACCCTGGTTCCGCCGCGCGCTCGCAGTCCTGGCGGGCGCCGCGCTGGCCTTGTCGTTTCAAAAGATCAACATCGCCGGATTGGCCTGGATCGCGCCCGCGTTGATTTTGCTCGCCGCGCGCGATGGGAAAAGTTTCCACCTCGGTTACCTCGCCGGCTTCACGCACTACCTCATTTCGCTTTCCTGGCTGCTGCATATCCCGGTGAGGTTTTATCCGATTCTCGGCTGGATTGCGCTGGCGGCTTATCTCGCGCTTTATCCCGCCGTCTGGGCCTGGCTGTGTTGCAGGCTGAAATCCGTCGCGGGCAATCAGAATTGGGTGGCTCGCACGGGGTTCGCACTTTTCTCCGC
>DATHKK010000268.1:0-5771 GCA_035489355.1 Candidatus Limnocylindria bacterium | reverse complement strand
CTTCAACATCTCGGTCGCCGCCAGCAACTCCGCCGTGCTCAATCCAAACTTCGCGTTCTCGCCGCCGCTCTCAGCCCACTTGCCCGCGCCTTTGCTGAGCAGCCGCGCGCGAATTCCAATCAACGGCTCAACGCCGATCTGCTTCGAGATGGCGATAATCTGTTTCAACTCCTCCAGTTTCTCGACCACCATGATAACGCGCTTGCCGAGCTTGATGCCGAGCAATGCCATCCTGATGAAACCCGCGTCCTTGTAGCCGTTGCAAATAATGAGACTCCCCATCTGCGGCTGCAGCGCGAGACCGGCGAAGAGTTCCGGCTTGCTGCCCACTTCGAGGCCGAAGTTGAATTGCTTGCCCGCTTCGAGGATTTCTTCCACCACCTCGCGAAGCTGGTTCACCTTGATGGGAAACACACCGCGATACTGGCCCTGATAATTGAACTCCTTAATTGAATTTCGAAACGCGTTGTTCAACGCCTCGACGCGATGGCGAAGAATATCCTGAAAGCGAATGAGCAGTGGGAAGCGCAGCCCGCGCCCTTTGGCTTCCTCGATCACGTCCGTGATGTCCACCGCGATTCCCTCTTCCTGCAACGGCGTGGCCACAACGTGACCGGCCTCGTTGATATCGAAGTATTTCGAGCCCCAGCGCTGAATGTTGTACAAATTTCGCGCGGCCTGGATGTCCCACTGGGGGCCGTCGGGCGCAGTATCACTCATGGGTTGTGCTTCAAATCGTGGGCGACTATAGGGAGTGACTTTCGCAAATCAATACGACGCTGAAAAATTTTCAGGTTTGTCAGCGGTTCGTCGTTCGTGGTCAGTTGAACTCATGGCAACTGCTTCGCTTCCGCAAATCGTCGCGCATTGCGACACGCTGCTCCGCACGAGCGAGATCAACGACTACGACGGCGCGGTGAATGGATTGCAGGTGGAGAACCGCGGCAACGTGTCTCGCATCGCGGCGGCCGTGGACGCGAGCATTACAACGATTCGAATGGCGATCGCGGCGCGCGCGAATCTACTGGTCGTGCATCACGGACTGTTCTGGAACAAACGTCAGCCATGGACTGGCGTGAATTACGAGATGTTGCGCCTGCTGTTGGCGAACGATGTGGCAATTTACAGTTCGCACCTGCCGCTCGATATGCATCCCAAGCTCGGCAACAACGCGCAGTTGTGTGCCGCGCTCGGCTTCCGCAATGCCAAACCCTTTTTCCGCACAAAGGATCAACTGCTCGGCTTGCGTGTGACCACGAACGTCTCGCGCCGCGCACTCACGCAGCAACTTCGACACGCGGCGAATGGTGAAGTGAAAGTCATTCCCGGCGGTCCCGAGACTTGCCGGCAGATCGGCGTGGTCACTGGCGGTGCCGGCGCGGAAGTGAAGCTGGCCGCGAGCGAAGGTGTGGACACATTCATCACCGGCGAAGGCCCGCACTGGACTTACGCGCTCGCGGAAGAACTCGGCGTGAACATCCTTTACGGCGGCCACTACGCGACGGAAACCTTCGGCGTGAAAGCGTTCGCCGCGCATCTCTCGAAAAAGTTTCGCGTGTCCTGGGTGTTCGTAGATCACCCCAGCGGTTTGTAGCGTGCCGCCAGCATCCTACTGGCAATTTGCGATGGAATGAAAGCAGTCAGCAGGATACTGGCGGCACGTTAGTCCTCGTTCGGTTCGAGCGAGGGGCGGTAGCCGTATTTTTTGCCGAGGGCGGTGCAGGCGCTTAGAGATTTCAATCCGCCCGTGCAGGTCGGATGCGAGAGCGACGCCGCGGCCATGCAGACGCCGGTTTGAAGGCATTGATCCAATTCCCAACCTTCGTGCAAGCCGAGCAGGATCCCCGCGCAGAACGCGTCGCCAGCGCCCGCGGTGCCGGTGATGTATTTGTCCGAGAGCTTGAGCGAGGATTGCCACACGTCGTCGCCTTTGCGCGTGCGCGCGAAGGCGCCTTCGGGAAAATGAATGACGACGACTTCCTTGACGCCCATTTGGAGCAACGCGCCGGCGGCATGCCGCAACGCGACCAAATCAAGTTTCCCATCGGGCTGGCGGATTTTGAAACCCGTGGTCTTGCCCGCCTCGATCTCGTTGAGGATACAGTAATCCACAAACTTGAGCGCGGGCGAAACGACCTTGCTGAAGCGATCGCTGTCTTCGCTCACGACATCGACGCTGGTTTTGATCCCGGCCTCCTGCGCCGCGGAGAGCAAGCGCGCCGCCTTGGTGCCGAACTTCGCATCGGACTCGTCCATCGCATCGAGCAACAGCAAATAGCCCAGGTGAAAAATCTTCGCTTTGGTTTTGCTGAAATCGAGATCGTCGCCACGCCATAACGCATTCGCACCGCGGTGGTGAAAAAACGTCCGCCGTCCCCCGCTCTGTTCCGTCATTACGTCGGTGTAAGACGTATCGGCGGTAGAGCTTGCTTTGAGAAATTTGGTATCGATCTTGTTCTTCTTGCAGTCGGCGAGAATCTGTTCGCCAAAAGCGTCCTTGCCCACGAGTCCGGCGGCGAAGAGCGAAAAGCTCGCGCCCGCTTTGGCCAAATCAATGAGCACGTTATACGGCGCGCCGCCCGTGCCGTAGGCGACCTGGCTGCGGATGTTGGCAAGTTGCTCGCGTTGCGGATAGACGTCGATCAATTTTACCTGGTCGATAATCCAGTTGCCGCCAGCAAGGACACCGCTGCGCGTCGAAGTAGTTTTGGCTTTCATCAAAGGGGTCAATCGCCGGCTGGCCGGCGGTCGTGCGTCATCGTGCGTGTTTAGTGAAGGAAAATCAGCATCCAACAGCAAGCCAATTCCCAAGAGGACTGTTCTGTGGAGTGCAACCGTGAGAATACATTGAGCTTGGTGGGGACGGCGCGCTGCGTCGTCCGCGCCGCGTACCAGCGACATGCCAATGGCGGTTGGCGTGGTTCCGCCCGATCTGCGCGGGCGGCGCCGCCGCAGCGGCGCCCTACCCTATCGACATCAGCCTTGTTCGACGATTGCCTGTCTCAGCCAAACCGCGTAATGATTTTCCCATGATCTCCCGGCGCATGGTTTTGCTCGCCCTGCTGGCGATGGCAGGCGGGCTTTGCGCTCGCGCCGACGACAGCGCCGCCCGGCACTTCAACGACAAGGTCAAGCCGTTACTCGATTCCCGCTGCGTGAGCTGTCACGGGCCGGACAAGGTGAAAGGCGGGCTGCGTCTCGATTCACGCGCGGCGACTCTGAAGGGCGGCGACAATGGCCCCGCCGTTGTTCCGGGCAAACCCAGCGACAGCTTGCTCCTGCACGCCGTGATGCACGTGAAGAAAGATCTGGAGATGCCGCCCAAGGAAAAGCTCACGACGAATGACATCGCGGCGCTTCGACTTTGGATCGAACAAAACGCGCCGTGGCCCGAGGCGACGAACCAAGCCGTCACCGCACTCGAACTGAAATCAGGAGAGCGACTCGGCGATGCCTGGCACGATCCGCGAAATCCAATCGTTCGCATCTTCGGCGGGCAGCGTTTGGATTTATGGTCGTTGAAACCAATCCAACGCGTTGAACCCCCACGCGTGAAAAACAAGAAAACAGTCCGCAATCCCATCGATCAGTTCGTTCTCGCAAAAGTCGAGGCGGCGAAGCTTCCTCCGTCGCCCAAAGCGGACAAGCGGACATTGGTGCGGCGAGTTTACTTCGATCTGATCGGGTTGCCTCCAACGCCGGAAGAGACAGAGGAATTTCTCAAAGACAAACGCCGCGATGCTTACGAGCGCCTGATGGAAAAGCTGCTCGCTTCACCGCGCTATGGCGAACATCAGGCGCGACTCTGGATGGACGTGATCCGCTACAGCGACAGTAATGGCTTTGACTGGGATGAGTTTCGCCCGAAGGCGTGGCGCTTTCGCGATTATCTCATCCGCTCGTTCAACCGCGACAAGCCGTTCGATCAACTCATTCGCGAAGAATTGGCGGGCGATGAACTGATGGCGGGCGCGCCGGCGAATGACGCGGAGCAGGACGCGTTGATTGCCACGGGCTATTTGCGGCTTGGGCCGCAGGACAATTCCGCCGGCGCTTTCAACGAACAGGATCGCAGCCGCGCGGAGTTGATGGCCGATCTCACCGAGACCACGGCTAGCGCGTTCCTCGGCCTGACGATGTCGTGCAATCGCTGTCACGATCACAAATACGATCCGCTGTCGCAGGCCGACCATTATCGGATGCGCGCTTTCTTCGAGCCGGTGAAGTTCGCGGATGATTTGCCCGTGGACGTTGCGACCGAGCAGGAATCCATTCGCGCGCAGAACAAGTCGATGGACGAAAAGCTCAAGCCGTTGCAGAAACAACGCGATGCCTTGGTCGATGGCGTGAAGAAGCAATTGCGCGAAGAGAAGTTAGCGAAACTGACGGCCGAGGATCGCACGCTACTTGAAATTCCCAAGGAGCAGCGCACCAACGATCTGAAAGACAAAATCGCGGCGCTGGAGAAAAAAGTTGAGCCGAAGGACAAGGACATCCAGGCCGCATTCGGCGGAGAGCAGAAGAAAGAAAAGGACGCACTCGCGAAACAGATCGACGAATTGAAGAAGCAGAAACGCCCGTTCTCTCTCGCGTTGCTGATGACTGACAATGCGGAGAAAGTTCCTGTGACCAAGATTCTGTTTCAGGGAAACCACAAGGACCCGCGTGATGCCGTTGTGCCTGGTTTCATCTCCGCGCTCGATCCGAACCCGGCGGAAATTCGCAAGCCACGCAACGCAAAAACCACGGGACGGCGCCTCACACTCGCAGACTGGATTGCCTCGACCAACAACCCGCTCACCGCGCGCGTTATGGTGAATCGAGTCTGGCAGCAACATTTCGGCAAAGGACTCGTCGCGACGCCGAATGACTTCGGGCTCGCGGGCGCGACGCCGACGCATCCTGAATTGCTCGACTGGCTCGCGAGCGAATTCATGCGCAGCCGGTGGTCCGTGAAGGAGCTGCACCGGCTCATCGTGACCAGTGCGACGTACCGGCAAAGTTCAGTAATCAGTAGGTCAATGGTGAACGGTAAGATGGCGCGCACTGATTCACTGATTACTGACCCACTGATTACTGGCTACTCCCATCAATCCATCCGCCGCCTCAGCGCCGAACAATTGCGCGACACAGTGCTCGCTGTCTCTGGAATGTTGCAACTGAACCACGCCGGCGGGTCGCCCATCTGGCCGGATTTGCCGCCGGAAATTTTGCAGGCGAATCCCGCGTTCCTCGACGACAACGAAACGAAAACCAAAGGCTGGTATCCCTCGCCCAAGACCAACCAGAACGTGCGCAGCGTTTACCTCATCCAAAAGCGAACCGTGCGGGTGCCGTTCATGGAAACGTTCGACATGCCGGAGAATTCCGTGTCGTGCGCACGCCGCAATGAATCCATCGTCGCGCCCCAAGCCCTCTCGCTGCTCAACAGTTCGCTGACCATCGATGCGGCTCGCTCTTTGGCGGAGCGTGTGCAACGTGAATCCGGCACCGATGCCGCGAAACAAATCGAGCGGGCGTTCGCTCTCACTCTTCAGCGCGCGCCGGGCAAGGAAGAACGCCGCGCCTGTCTCGCGCTCGTTCAGCAACGCAGCCTCGCTGAACTCTGCCGCGCCCTACTGAACGTGAATGAGTTTGTTTACGTGGATTGATGCGCAGCCGTTCGCAAGCAACCGCAGCGCGTGCCCTCGCGTCTTGTTCAATGATCGCGCGGAGAGCCGAAATGCGCAGCATGTGAAGCATAAGCCGCCGCGTCCTCCAGCATGGCATCG
>DATHKK010000267.1:0-3683 GCA_035489355.1 Candidatus Limnocylindria bacterium | reverse complement strand
CCGGCGGGAAGCGGCCCAAGTCGCCAAAGAGGCCGAACAGCACGGCCCACAAAGTAACGTTGCCAAGAATGCTGAAGAAATAAGGCAGCGGCTGGCTCGCGCGAATCGTCCGCGCCCAACGAAGCTGATGTTTCCAAACCGCGTCAAAGTCCGCCGGCTTGTCCCAGCATTCCACGACGACGGATGAGAGTTCAATGCGCGCGCCGCTTTGGACGATGCGATGGCCGAGTTGATAATCATCCGCGAGATAGTCGATCAACGGTTCGAACCCGCCGATCTTTTCGAGTGCAGCACGCCGCGTGATCATCACGGCGCCGAGGGCGAAGTCCTGGGGCTTGAGCGTGTTGGATTGCAGCACCTGGCTCCAGAAATCAGCGTTGATCGCGACGGCCTCGATACGCATGGCCCATGTCGTGGGATTCGCCAGGCGATAAAAGCAATTGACCAGCCCCACGCCGGGATCGCGCAACTGGCCAATAGCATTCGCGAGAAAATCTTCCGGCACCCGCACGTCGGCGTCACTGATGCAAATCAGTTCGTGCCGGGCCTGCGTCGAGAGTTTCACGAGGCTCGAGACTTTCGCGTTGGCGCCCAGTGGTTCGCCGGTGATGACCAACACGGCATCGGCGCTTGGAAATTCCTTGAGCAACTGTTGGACGACGTGACAAACCGGATCGTCAGCTTCCGCCACGCCGAATAAAATTTGAACCGACCCGCGATATTTCTGAACCAGCCAACTGCGCAGGCACTCAGTGGTGTGATCATCAAAACCCTTCAGCGGCTTCAGCAGCGTGATGGCGGGCGCGAAGGAATCGTCAGCGCGGCGCGTGTGCAGTGGGAAGCGTAGCGCCACCACGAACTGCCAGATGAGCAGGGCGAAGCTCACGACTGCCAGCGCGCCGAGAATGACCGTGATAAGCACGCGCGTTGTTTAAGGATTTGCCGCGCGCGAGTCCAGCGGCGCACCGCACTGTCAGTTGCAAACGGGCAGCAGCACGTTATTCCAGCGCCACGGTGCGGTGGCTGAGCTTGCCGTTGGTGATTTCCATGAGCGCCACGGTGCGCGGCAGTTCGAAGCGCTTCCGGCCGGCCGAACCAGGATTGAAATAGAGGATTCCTTCGACCTGCCGCGCGAATGGTTTGTGCGTGTGGCCAAACATGACGACGTCCGGTTTCTCCAGGCGCAGTCGTTCCGCGATCCGCGGCGAAGCGACGCCCGGCGTGACGATGTGGTGGATGAGAAACTTTTTTCCGTCGAGCGCGACCACTTCTGTCTCGCGCAACGGCAAGCCTTCGTCCGTGTTGCCAGTGACGGCGGTGACGGGCGCGATTTGTTCCAGCTCCACGAGCAGCGAAAGCTGACCGACGTCTCCCGCGTGCAGGATATGATCGACACCCGCGAAAATTTTTAGCACGCGCGGATCTAGATAATTATGAGTGTCCGAGATGAGTCCGATTTTCATCAATCGTGAGAAGTGGGACGCACAGGATCACGCCTCGTCGGGCTGCGGCTCCTTGTCTGTGTCTTCCGTTTCCTCCGTGGCCTCTGCCGCTTTCTTTTCCGCAGCGGACTCCAGGTATTGCGAGGACTTCATCGCGGCGGCAAACAGTGCGGTGAAGAGGCCGGAACTCAACAGCGTGTTGCGAAAGAATTGCCACGTGTCCGGCCAACTGCCGGTGCCGAGCGTCATGGCCAGCAACCAACTGTCCCAGTTGTGGCCGTACTCTTGATTGTTGAACGGGTTGAAGAACCACGCGGCGGTATTCGTGATGAGATAAAAGAGAACCGCGCTGAGCAGCCCACCGCCGACCATCGACAGGAAATTGGCGCTGGGTTTGAAACGGCGGCCCAGGAAAAAAATGACCGCATAAGCAGCGTAGTTCATCAACTGATAAAGTTGGAAGCCGTTCCAGCCACGCGGGCGGTAGTAGAAAAAGTTCAATGCCACGTCGGTCGCGAGCATAATGACGAGCGGCACCCACCAGCCGACGCGATTGCGAAAATACACCCCGGCGCAAAAGACCAGGGCATAGGCGGCGCTGAAGTTGGGCGGCATAAGATTGGGCCAGCGCGTGATCGCGAACACGATCATCAGCAGCACGGGCAGCCAGACATTGCGCTTCTCAGGCATTCGCGCGGATGGTAGGCCAACGCGGCTTGGTGACAAGTGATTCGCGCGCGTTACGCCGCACATTCTCGTGAACGATTTGTTCGAAGTGATCCATGAAGATTCCGATTTGCTTGTCGTGAACAAACCGGCCGGATTGGTATGCCATCCGACCAAGACGGACGAGCGCTCCAGCCTCATCGGGCGCGTGCGACTTTATCTCGGACACGCGGAAGGAAGATTGGTGAACCGGCTCGATCGCGAAACCAGCGGGCTGGTGTTGCTCGCCAAGAGCAGTCCAGTGGCGGGCGAACTAGGCAAGCTCATCGAAAGAAACGCCGTGAGAAAAAATTACAGCACGATCGTTCACGGCTTCATACCGCAGGACGCATTCACGATCGACCTGCCATTGGGCAAAGACAAAAACAGTGCGGTGGCGATCAAAGATTGCGTGCGACCCGACGGAGCGGCCGCCAAGACGAACGTGCGGGCGGCGAAACGGTTTGTGCGCGAGGGACGGGAATTCTCCCTGCTGTCCGTTGAGCCGGTCACCGGGCGCAAACACCAGATTCGCATTCACCTCGCGCACGCCGGGCATCCCATCGTCGGCGACAAAATCTACGGAGCCGACGAGCAAATTTACCTGCGCTTCGTCGTGAACCGGATGACGGCTGAAGATAGCGCGCGGCTTCTGCTTTCGAATCACGCATTGCACGCGGAGCGGCTCGATTTCAGATGGCGCGAGCGCGAGTGGCAGTTCAACGCCGCGCCCAATGAGGAATTTGAAAAGTTTCACCGTGCCTAATGATGATTTCCGCGTGGGCAGCGTACGAAGGCTCAATTGATGCGACGGAGCGCGGCTCTCCACGCGTGACCTGATCGCGCGTGTCGAGTTACACCCGCCAAAGAAACACGGCTGGACTTCGATATAGGAAGCCGCCACGCTTCGCGCACTCCCGTCTCCACGGTTTGAATAGCCGCGCGCAAGTCGGGCGTCTGAACAAAACCAAAGTCATGAACAAAATTATTTCCGCCGCTCAGGCGTTGAACCGCCGGAGTTTTCTTTCTCACACATCCAAGACGATGGCCGGCGTCGCTGCGTTCAGCGCGCTGCCCATTGAACGTTTCGCCCACGCTGCGTCGCCCGGTGACACGTTGAAAGTCGCGCTCGTCGGCTGCGGCGGGCGTGGCTCGGGCGCCGCCGATCAGGCGCTCAGCACGGGCGAAAGCGTGAAGCTCGTCGCCGTGGCGGACGTGCATAAGGACCAGTTGGATCGGCAACTCAAGATGCTCGGCGACAAGCACAAACACAAAGTGGAGGTTACGGAAGACAACAAGTTCCTTGGCTTCGACGCTTACAAACAAGCCATTGCGCAGGCAGACGTGGTAATCCTCGCAACGCCGCCCGGCTTTCGTCCGATGCAATTTGAAGAAGCAGTGCGCCAGGGTAAGCATATCTTCACCGAGAAACCTGTCGCGGTCGATGGCACGGGTGTGCGCAAATTTCTCGCCGCCGCAGAAGAAGCGAAGAAGAAGAACCTGAAAGTCGGCGTCGGCCTCCAGCGCCATCACGAT